>JAEUUR010000354.1 GCA_016787465.1 Saprospiraceae bacterium
AAGGCGCCAAAATGTCGCGCCATTACCAGGTGGAAAGTCACATGTCGCTGACAGGATCGAATGCCGACAACCGTATTCAAATTCGCCCAAGTGAGATGGGTGCAGCAATTGCAGCGCTTTATAATGAAGTATCCGGCGCAGCAGCCGGTGGACCAAAGTTAAATGACAAAGCTGCCGCAGCCATCAAAAAAGTAGCAAAAGACTTGCTGAATGCCCGTGGTAAATCATTGGTTGTCAGTGCTTCCAATAATGTTGCAGAGCAAATCCTGGTCAATAAGATCAATGAAATGGTAGGCAACCTCAATAACACGGTAAGTTTTAGCGGAGTTTCTTACCAACGCCAGGGCGACGATCGTAAGATGGAAACCTTGATCAACGAAATGAATGGTGGCCAGGTTGCCACCGTGATCGTTTGGGGGGCAAATCCGGTATATGATTACCCTGGGGATAAATTCAAAGCCGCATTTGCGAAGGTTGCTACAAGAATCACGCTCAACACAACCCTTGATGAAACATCCTTGCTCTGCACCCATGCAGCGCCATCACACCACCTGCTTGAATCTTGGGGTGATGTGGAAGCCAAACAGGGCAAATTGAGTATCATCCAACCAACGATTGCACCGCTTTTCAAAACCCGTCAGGCTGAACACTCCTTCCTTGAATGGGCCGAAAGTGCTAATCTGAATCGTCAGGATGATCAACCTTATTACCAATACTTGAAATCCCACTGGGCTTCTGATCTGTTCAATGCCCAATCCAAATATAGTACGCCTGCTGCTTTTTGGGATATGAGTTTGCACGATGGCGTGTTTGAAACTTCCCCTGCTGAAGTAACCGTATCGTTTAATGATGCCGTATCGGTTGATTTGAACGCCGTTAGCAAACCTTCGACTTCCGAACTTGAGGTATCTGTGTATGAAACGGTGAATATCGGCAATGGCCAATATGCCAACAACCCATGGCTTCAGGAAATGCCTGATCCTGTTAACCGCACAGTTTGGGGCAATTACCTCAGCATTCCCGTTGAATGGGATGAAAAAAACATCAAAGGATGGAAAGATCTTGAAGATGGGCAGATCGTAGAACTTGATATCAATGGTCAGAAGGTTAAATGTACGGTTGTACGCACTTTTGGTCAGGCTCCAGGCAGCGCCTCCATCGCATTAGGTTACGGCCGTGAAACAGGATGTGCCGCAGGTGTTGGTATCAACTTTAATAATTTGCTTAAAACCGAAGGGGGATTCACACAGTATTATTTTTCAGATGTGAAACTGACTCCAACAGGTGATGTTGAAAACGATTTTGCTTGTGTGCAGCACCACCATACCATGGGGGTTCAAGGCAAACAAGGCGATAAAGTGATCAATGCTGACGAAGCGGTTCTTGCATTCCAAGGCTCATTGACCAAACGTTCCATTATTTTCCAAACTAACCTGAAAGATCTTGGCGAGTTGGAACACCACATGGAAGAGTTCCATGAAGAAGCAGAACACCTGAATTCCAAAACATTGTACCCATCAAACAAAGAGTTCTTTGAAACAGGTTTGAAATGGGGCATGTACGTCGACCTGAATTCCTGTATCGGATGCGGCGCCTGTCAGGTAGCCTGCGTGAGTGAGAACAACGTTCCGGTAGTTGGTAAAAAAGAGGTGAAACGCCACCATGAAATGACCTGGTTGCGTATTGACCGCTACTTCTACGGCGACATAGAAAACCCGAAAGTTGTTTACCAGCCAATGATGTGCCAGCATTGCGACAATGCTCCTTGTGAGAACGTTTGTCCGGTAAATGCGACTAACCACTCTATGGAAGGTATCAACCAAATGGCATATAACCGTTGCATCGGTACCCGTTACTGCGCGAACAACTGTCCATACAAAGTTCGTCGCTTCAACTGGCTCGACTATACAACATCTGATGTTTGGCCTGCAAACGAAGAAAGAGTATTCCACGGCTCCGGAGATAAAACTCCATACTACGCAGACAACCTTGTTCGCATGGTATTAAACCCAGACGTGACTGTGCGTACGCGTGGTGTAATCGAGAAATGCTCTTTCTGTGTGCAACGCATCCAGGAAGGTAAACTTACTGCTAAACGGGAAGGACGCGCCATCATGGATAACGATGTCCGCACCGCTTGCCAAACTGCTTGCCCAACTGGTGCGATTGTATTTGGTAATGTGAACAACCCAGATAGTGAAGTAAGCAAAGCGAATAAAAATGCAGGAGCGCTTGTTTATAAAGTGTTAGAGGAAATCAACGTGGTTCCTGGTGTGAACTACTCTGCAAAAATCAGCAATTCAAACGAAGAACTCTTTTCCTGATCCTTGAACCTAGCGATATTTTCGCAAAATTCAACAGATCACCTATCAAAGATATCAACTAAATTAATATGTCTCAAGCAGTTGCGCCGGTCAGGCACATATTGATCGAAGGGAATAAATCCTATCATAACATCACCGAGGATTTGGTTTCTCCAACAGAGAAAACACCATCCCGTGAATGGATTATAGCGTTTTCCATTTCCGCCGCATTTCTTGCATTATACATTTTTGCCATTTGCTGGACTGTTTGGAAAGGTATTGGCGAATGGGGTGCGAACCGGACTATCAACTGGGCATACGATATCACCAACTTCGTTTGGTGGATCGGTATCGGTCACGCCGGAACCTTGATTTCTGCGATCTTGCTGCTATTCCGCCAGCGGTGGCGTACGGGTGTTAACCGCGCAGCAGAGGCTATGACGATTTTTGCGGTAATTTGCGCAGGCCAGTTCCCTATTTTCCACATGGGGCGCGTTTGGTTGGCATTCTTCATTTTCC
The DNA here is from genome assembly GCA_016787465.1 of Saprospiraceae bacterium. Taxonomy (GTDB): domain Bacteria; phylum Bacteroidota; class Bacteroidia; order Chitinophagales; family Saprospiraceae; genus M3007. The sequence continues at coordinate 2,823 of JAEUUR010000354.1, forward strand.
CATTCCCTAACTCCCGCGGGCCACTTTGGACGAACTTTAACTCGCCACTTTTGTGGGACGTTTTTGCCATCTCGACTTACTTCTCGGTATCATTGTTGTTTTGGTATACTGGTTTGGTGCCCGATTTGGCTACCGTGCGCGACCGTGCAAGCGGATTCCGCAGAAAAGTATATGAAGTCTTTTCTTTTGGATGGACAGGCAGCGCCAAACACTGGCAGCGCTGGGAATCTCTTTCTTTGGTGTTGGCAGGTATTTCTACGCCGCTCGTACTTTCGGTACATACCATCGTATCGTTCGACTTCGCAACGTCTGTAATTCCCGGATGGCATACTACGATCTTCCCGCCCTACTTCGTAGCAGGCGCGATCTTCTCCGGATTTGCTATGGTACAAACCCTCATGGTGATTACCCGTAAGGTGTTAAAACTGGAAGAGTACATTACCATTAACCACATCGAATCGATGAATAAGGTAATTGTACTGACAGGTACCATTGTTGGCGTAGCTTATCTGACAGAGTTGTTCATTGCTTGGTACTCCGGATATATTTACGAACAGTTTGCTTTTTATAACCGCGTGTTTGGTATTTACTGGTGGTCATATTTCGGTATGATGTTTTGTAATGTAGTGAGCCCGCAGGTATTCTGGTCAAGAAAAATCCGTCGCAGTATCTGGTGGACATTCTTCTTGTCGATCGTAATTAATGTGGGTATGTGGTTCGAACGTTTCGTGATTATTGCTACCACTTTGGCCCGCGATTACTTACCATCTTCGTGGAGTTATTATCGTCCAACTTGGGTCGAAATAGCCATTTTTGTTGGTACCATTGGTTTGTTTTTCTTCTGCTATTTGATTTTTACCCGAGTTGCGCCAGTAGTCGCAATTGCTGAGGTCAAGTCAATCTTAAAAATCGCCGGAGATCAATATATCGGAAAAAATGCCAATAAGAAAGGCCACGGCGATCATTAAGCCAATTCTGAAACCTGTTATTAACGATCATACAATCCCTGAAAATCCTTAAAACTTAAAATCTCGGTAAATAAATGGCTTCAAACAGTAAAAAAGTTCTTTATGGACTTTACACCGACGAAGAAGACCTTAAATCAGCGGTCAAAACAGCCGGTCAATCGCACCTGGATATTATGGATGTGTACACCCCGTTCCCGGTGCACGGTCTCGACCCAATTTTGGGATTGAAGGAAAGCCGCTTGCATTACCTCGGCTTTATCTATGGCGCGATTGGAGCTTCATTTGGCTTTCTCGCAATGTCATGGATATTCACAAGAGATTGGCCAGTTATGTTTGGCGGCAAGCCATACTGGGCAGTTCCGGCTTTCATTCCGATCACATTTGAGATGACCGTGTTGTTTGCTGCCTGGGGTATGACCATCACTTTCTATACCATTTGCGGCATGTGGCCAGGTGTTAAGGCCAAGACGCTGGATGATAGAATTACGGACGACAAATTTTGCGTTGCATTTGACGTGACAGACGCCAGCGATGCCGATGTGGACAACCTTAAAGGGTTTTTCACAAAAACTAAGGCTGCTGAGGTGAATGTAAAAAACATCTAATTTTGATCAACGATCACGAAAAATGAAATTTCAATATCTAATAACTTCAGTTCTCGGCATTGGTTTGCTCGCCTGGATGTTTTCTGTTTGCTCTCCGGCCGGCAAGAATAAAACCGGGCACGAGTACATGCCGGATATGTACCACCCAATTTCATACGAAGCTAATAACTATAGCGCGTATTTTTGGAATCACTGGGAATCTGATAATGCGATTAAAAAATCAGAATTATCTCAAACTCGCACAGGTGTAGAAGGCACAGTGCCTCGTGGATATACAGGAGTTTATTATGACGGCGCAGCAGCTTTAGACGTTGTGCGTGGTAAAAACGCATCAAACGCGATTGCAGCGCCGGTGAACGGCAGTGCTCCTTTTTATTACGTCAATACAGAGGACGACCGAATCCAGTGCGAAAAAACACTGATTGATAATCCGTTCCCAATCACCAAAGCTGGCCTGGATAAAGCAAAACCCTTGTACGATGTATATTGTGGTATTTGCCATGGAGAAAAAGGGGATGGACAAGGTTATTTGTATGCCGGTCCACAGGCAAAATACCCTAATGCACCCAAAAATTTGATTTCCGATGAAATGATCAGTGCTGGAAACGGCAGGTATTACTTTGGTATCATGTACGGTAAAAATGTAATGGGAGCTTATGCTGATAAACTTTCTTTTGAAGAGCGTTGGCAGGTGATTCACTACATCAGGTCGTTACAAGCCAAAGCCAAAGGGGTTGAATATAGTGAAAAATCCAACACCTTGAGCAATATCGAAAAACCTGCTCATGGGGATGCAACCGGCCCAGTTCGTACGCCACAGTTTGCTACGCCACCGCCACCGGTTAATTAATCCCAAAAGTTTCGAAACGGAATAACCATCTAGTTAAAAACAAAATTCTCAGGCTTGCCCTGATCTGCGATATGAACCTGAATACGCAATTCGTATTTGAAAGTAAAACAAAGCGACTGCTCATCGGCGGCATGGCTTTGGGCGTTTTGAGTTTGTTGTTCATTTTTCTGAATGACGATGAATATCATACGCGATTTTGGTCTACATGGCTACATAACTCCGTGTTTTTCAGCGGCATAGCTTTTACTGCTATGTTTTTCCTATCAGGAGAAATTACAGCATTTGCCGGCTGGAATTCCGTAGTCAAACGTGTTTGGGAGGCTATGAGTCAATTTATGTGGGTAGGCATCATCCTCATGGCACTGATTGTTGCCGGAGTATGGGGGCACTTGCACCATCTTTACCACTGGAACACGCCTGGTATTACCGACCCTGCGAACCCCATCTATGATCGCATTATTGCAGGTAAATCGGGCTTTTTGAATCCCGTTTGGTATACAGTCGGTACGGTAGGCTTTCTTGCTATTTGGTATTTCTGGGCGAAAAACCTGCGTCAGGCTTCCATCGACCAGGATACGATGGAAACTGCCGACTTCAAGTATTACAAAAAGCAACGCAAGTGGGCCGCTTCATTTTTGCCAATTGGCGGGTTCCTGAGCGCTGCATTTTTGTGGTTGAGCCTCATGTCGATCGATCCACATTGGTACTCAACCATGTTCGCCTGGTATTCCATGGTTTCAGTTTGGTTGGGCGCCATATCCTTGACCGTGATTTTGATTATCTACTTGAAATCATTGGGCCACCTTGAATATGTTACACAAAATCACCTCCATGATATTGGTAAGTTCCTGTTTGGTATTTCTGTTTTTTGGACATATCTGTGGTTTGACCAATTCATGTTGATCTGGTATGCAAACAATGGTGAAGAAACGATTTACTTCTGGGAACGGATGAATCACTATCCGGTGCTTTACTGGGGTAACCTTTTGTTGAACTTTGTAACGCCATTCCTGATTTTGATGCGTAATGACACCAAACGCAAGTTTGGTACCATGTTCTTTGTGGCTTTGATTGTGTTCTTTGGTCACTGGTGGGATTACTTCTACATGATCAAACCAGGCGTTCGGATTGCTGCACATGAAGCAACAGAATTGGCCGAAGGCAAACACCACAGTCAAAAGGAAGAGGCTAAGATGCCTGCTTCACATCCGGCTGAAGCGCCAGCGGATACGTCACATACTACGGCTGCCCCGGCACATGGCGAAACTTCACATGATGCTTCCGCTACCCATGAGGAACCAACGCCTGTCCATAGTACGGAAAAAGAGACACATGGAACGGAAGGCGACGCTGCAGGCCACCACCATGAGGAAGTTGATGAATCCAAATCATTTAAACTTGGATATTCTATTCCCGGATTGGATGATATTGGGGTTTTGATTGGCTTTTTGAGTTTGTTTTTATATTTCTTCTTTGGCCAGCTCAGCAAGGCTTCGTTGGTGCCGCTTAAAGATCCATTCCTTGATGAAAGTTTGCACCATGACACCGGCGCACTGATTGAAGGAGAGGGCGGTGGTGGACACCATTGAAATACTTAATACTTCAATAAACCAACAGACAACAGTTTTGTCTATTTTGCTCAAGCATCAATCACCTAATCCAGGTAAAAGGAAATAAGAAAGTAATGACTTCGCTAATTGTCCTTCTTTGCATCATACTGATCGCCATTGTAATGGTTCAGATCGGTAAAGTTTACGAACTAACTACCCAAATTAAAGGGGAAGAAGCCACCATGCGCGATAACAGCAAGTGGAACGGCTGGCTTTCACTTATTTTTCTGGTGGTATTCCTCATTGGAGTCGTATGGTCGGCTTATTCATACAAAAACGTCATGCTAGGTTTCGGGCCGCACGAATCTGCTTCCGAACATGGAAAAACACTGGATAGCATTTTTAATGTTACCTTGTTTTTTACAGGAATCGTTTTTGTGCTGACCCATTTGGCGTTGTTTTATTTTGCTTACCAATATCGGTGGCAGAAAGGACGTAAGGTCAAATTTATCCCGCACGACAACCGTCTGGAAGTTTGGTGGACAGCCATTCCAGCTGTGGTAATGACCTTTTTGGTAGTTCGAGGCTTGAATGCCTGGAACACCGTAATGGCAGATGTCACCCCTGATGAAGATTACATCGAGATAGAAGCTACCGGACAACAATTCAACTGGATTTTACGGTATCCCGGGCCTGATGGTAAAATTGGAACGCGCAATTACAAGTTGACTTCTCCAACCAACCAATTGGGTATTGACTTCACAGATCCAAAATCATGGGATGATGTGGTATTACCTGGTGGCGAATTTTACCTTCCCGAAGGCAAAAAGGTGCGCGTACGTATTGTTGCCAAGGATGTGTTACACAATTTTGATCTTCCTCATTTCCGGGTGAAAATGGATGCGGTTCCAGGCATGCCTACTTATTTTATTTTCCGTCCAACTACATCGACTGCTGAATACCGTGCACAACTCAGGCATTATCCGGAGTACAATGAGCCTTTCGATGCAGCAGAGCCAAACGGCCCAAAACGTTGGGAGAAATTTGATTATGAATTGGCTTGCGCTGAATTATGTGGTAAGGGGCACTATTCAATGCGCCGTGTATTAAAAGTGGTTTCTCAAGAAGAGTTTGATGCCTGGTACAAAACGCAAAAATCATTCTACTTGACAGAGATCCGGGGGAAAGAAGGCGATCCAAACTTACAAAAGACCTTGGATGCCGAGGTGCGACAAAGAGCTGCCGAATTCAGTGAAAACATGAAAAAAGCAGTTGAAGCAACAGATGCTACGGCGAAGACGCTGCCTCTGAACCACATTAATTTTGAAACCGGTTCGGCTACCTTAACGGCCGACAGTAAATATGAACTGGATAACTTGGTGACTGCCTTGAACACTTACCCAGCGATCAATGTTGAAGTTGCCGGTCATACGGATAATGTAGGTGATCCAGCGGTAAATCTGCAATTGTCGGCTGCTCGGGCATCCTCAGTTGTTAAATATTTAGTTGATCGTGGAATCAGTGCAGGTAGACTAACCGCAAAAGGGTATGGTGAAACCAAACCGCTTGTCCCGAATGACTCGCCTGAAAATCAGGCTAAAAACCGTCGGACGGCATTCACGATTTTGAATTAATGCTCCTGTACACCAACAATTAGAACAAAGATTTCAAATCCATATAGCACATGGCACACGTTGTAACAGCTGCTGAAACGCTTGAAGATCAACTCACACAAGAACATGGTTTTGATGACCATTTTCACGAGCATCATCATGGCGATAAGTTTCAGTCAAACTTTTTGACAACTTACATATTCAGCACCGACCACAAAATTATTGGCCGTCAGTTCCTGATTACCGGTATTTTCTGGGCATTTATCGGAGCGGCAATGTCGATCGTATTCCGCTTGCAACTCGGCTTCCCTGAAGCAGATATGGCTTGGCTTAAACCAATCCTTGGAAAGTGGATACAGGTAGATCCTAACGGTATCGGAAAACTTGATCCGGAGTTTTATTACTCCTTAGTGACAATGCACGGTACGATCCTCGTGTTTTTCGTGTTAACTGCCGGTTTGAGTGGTACTTTCTCTAATATTTTGATTCCACTTCAGATAGGTGCGAGGGATATGGCTTCTCCTTTGCTCAATGCATTTTCTTATTGGTTCTTTTTCCTTGCCGGCGTTGTGCTTTTCCTGTCTTTGTTTTTAAGCACTGGCCCATTTTCCGGAGGATGGACAGCCTATCCACCATTAAGTGCCTTGCCTCAAGCCTCTGATGGCTCCGGTACAGGTATGACGATGTGGATTGTGGCTATGGCATTGTTCATTGTATCTGCGCTTTTGGGTGGTATCAACTATATTACTACCGTACTGAACCTACGCACAAAAGGCATGAACTTGTGGAGAATGCCCTTGACTATTTGGGCGTTCTTTGTTACGGCAGTACTTGGCGTATTATCATTCCCTGTGTTGTTGTCGGGCGCTTTATTGCTGATGTTCGATCGTAGTATGGGTACTTCTTTCTTCCTGAGCGAAATTGTTGTCGGTGGAGAAGTCCTGGAGCGTATTGGCGGCAGCCCGATTTTGTTTCAACACTTGTTCTGGTTCCTTGGCCATCCGGAGGTATATATTATCATTTTGCCTTCCATGGGTTTGGTTTCTGAGGTCTTGTCGGTAAATGCACGTAAACCAATTTTTGGTTATACAGCAATGGTTTATTCCATCCTTGCCATCGGGTTTTTATCCTTTATCGTATGGGCACACCACATGTTCATGGCTGGCGTAAATCCGTTTATAAGTAACTTCTTTGTCATCTTCACCTTGATTATTGCGGTGCCTTCGGCGGTGAAAGTGTTTAACTGGATTGGAACAATATACGGTTCCAATTTCAGATTTAACTCAGCAAGTTTGTTTGCAGTAGGCTTCGTTTCAATGTTCATTTCAGGTGGTCTGACCGGTATTTTCCTGGGTAACTCTGCCATTGATATTCAAATGCACGATACCTACTTCGTGGTAGCTCACTTCCACATCGTAATGGGTATTGCGGCTTTCTTCGGTATGTTCGCCGGCGTATATCACTGGTTCCCCAAAATGTTTGGCCGTTTCATGAACGAAACGCTGGGCAAGATTCACTTCTGGGGGACGCTAGTTGGCGCTTATGCGATTTTCTGGCCAATGCACTACACAGGACTTGCAGGGGTTCCTCGCCGCTATTATGACGGTGGCGCTTCTTTTGACGCATTCAGGCATTTCGGCGATTTGAACAAATTCATTACAGTAGCCGCTGTATTTGTGTTCTTTTTGCAGATTTTGTTTATTGTAAACTTCTTCTATTCCATTTTCAGTGGCCGCAAAGTGACTGTGAAAAATCCTTGGGGCGCCAATACACTGGAATGGACTACACCGATAAAAGCGGGGCACGGTAACTGGCCGGGTAATATTCCAGCAGTTCAACGTTGGCCTTATGACTATGGTAAAGATGGTGAAGAATTTATTCCACAATATGTGCCACTCAAAGAAGGGGAACATGATCATGGAGGTGGGCATTAACGTTTAAATAAACCAATTTTACCAGAGAATTTAAAACATGCAGAAGCGCGAGGCGGTTAAACAGGTTTCGATATTTGCAGACTTAAAACAATCAATAACCGATTTTGGATTATTGGTCAAGTTTAAGTTGACTTTGTTAGTTCTTTTTTCTGCGGTGATGTCGTATGCGATCGTGAGTGGCGGCGATATAAATTGGATCAGCATGGTCTTGCTAACAGCCGGAGGCTTTTTAGTTACGGGTTCAGCCAATGCGTTGAATCAGGTGCTTGAAAGGGATTACGACAGGTTAATGCCAAGAACTGCAAACCGACCGGTAGCAACCGGACGGATGAGCGTTTCGACGGCGGTTTTACTTGCAGGTATCATGGCTTTGTTTGGTATTACGATGTTGACAGTTTTAAATGTTACGGCAGGGTTTTTGGGTACACTTTCGTTGATCAGCTATGCTTTCGTATACACACCCATGAAGCGTTCAACACCACTTTCAGTTGTAGTGGGGGCTATTCCGGGTGCATTGCCGTTAATTATTGGATGTGTAGCGCACGAACAGGTAATAACTCCAATGGCCTGGATGTTGTTCTCACTTCAGTTTTTATGGCAGTTTCCACATTTTTGGGCAGTTGCCTGGTTAGCGGATGAAGATTATAAAAAAGCAGGGTTTTATTTGTTACCCTCCAAAAATGGAGAAAAGGATGCTACCACCGGATTGCTGAGTTTTGGTTTTTGCCTGCTGATGATTGTGAATGTTGCAGCAGGATATTTTTCGAATAATGTGGGCCTTTGGGCCAGCCTGATTTTGATTTGTTTGAACCTCTGGTGGGCATACAAATGTTGGAAATTGTTCAAAACATGTTCGAGAGAGGCAGCAAGAACACAAATGTTTATTTCATTTGCGCACCTCCCGCTTTCTCTGATCGTGTTGTTGTTTGATAAACTATAATAAAATGGGATCAGTGGCAGAACGGTATAACCAGAGTAAAATTAACCCGCAAAAACTGGCACTTTGGGTTGCCATTGGCGGAATCGTTATGATGTTTGCAGCTTTTACCAGCGCTTATATTGTACGTCGCGCAGCGGGTAATTGGTTGGAGTTTAAATTGCCGGCTATATTTTTTGTAAATACAGCTGTCATACTTGCGAGCAGCATTGCATTGCACCTGTCGTATACCGGGTTTAAGGCAGGCCGGGAAGCAAGGTATAAGGGGTTTTTAGTGGTAACTTTTGTGTTGGGGTTCATTTTCGTGATACTTCAATATTATGGATGGGTAGCGCTTAATAACATTGGAGCTACTTTCACTGTAAATCCTTCTAGTTCATTTATTTATGTGATTTCCGGCTTACATGCTGCTCACGTTTTGGGCGGTATTGCAGCTTTAACAGTGGCATTAACGCATGCATTTGTATTGCCATTTAAACCTACTTTTCGAAGAAAACAACGGTTTGAATTAGTGGTTCAATACTGGCATTTTGTTGATATCCTGTGGGTATATCTCATCATTTTTTTCATGCTCAACGGAAGTTGAGCGACAAACTAAAATTGGATTACACCAAACTCATTCAATACCATGGCAGATTCATCTGTTGCACATGCACACGATACACACGCACATGACGATGACCAGCACTTGTGGGATGGCGGTAAGGAGCCTATGAAGGCAAGTTACGGGAAGTTGATGATGTGGTACTTCCTGGTTTCCGACGCATTCACATTTGCCGGTTTCCTGATCGCCTACGGCGCGCTTCGTTTCAGCAGCCCTTCCTGGCCTGAACCCGACTATGTTTTTGCCTCATTCCCATTTGTGAAGGCACACTGGCCATTGGTGTTCGTGACGTTTATGACATTCGTCCTTATCTTCAGTTCGGTAACCATGGTACGGGCCGTACAAGAAGGTCATCGTGAAAACAAACGCGGTGTTGTGTTTTGGATGTTTTTAACCATTTTAGGCGGCGCGACGTTCCTTGGTAGCCAGGCTTATGAATGGACTACCCTGATCAAATATGAAAATGTTACCGTTGACAGAAATCCTTTCGGCAGGTATGTTGCTGATGGCGAATTAGTTGATGTTAATGGGAAACCGGTGATCGAAAATGGCGCGCCGGTAACAGTGAAAAAAGACCAATCCTATTTGTTGCATGGCCACGAGCACGATGGCAAAGTTGAATTGGAGCAAAAATTTATTAAGTACACTTCGGGCCCTAATGCCGGGCAGGTACATGAAATTGGACAGGGACCAAAGGCTTTTGGCGCTTTGTTTTTCTTTATTACGGGTTTCCACGGTTTCCACGTATTCTCCGGAGTGGTGTTTTTGACGATTATCATGATCAATGCAATGAGCGGGCTTTATGCAGCACGTCGCAATGGTTATGAAATGGTAGAAAAGATTGGCCTGTATTGGCACTTTGTAGATTTGGTCTGGGTATTTGTTTTCCTTGTATTCTATCTCCTGTAACTTTCAACTAACCATTTTCAACTTTTAAAACGAATCAAGTCTAAGAATCATGGCTGGACATTCATCATACGAAGAACAAAAACAACTCGTCTTCCGCGGGTTGAAAATCCTTGGAATCATCACCATTGTTGAAGTTGCATTTGCACTTTTTGCTAAAGGCCACGTAGTTCCAAGTATCACTTTCGGCAAAGACGGCGGCTTCGGGCAAGGAATTTATATGCTTGCCATGGTTGGCGCCAGTTTGTATAAAGCTTATTTTATTGTGTTCTTTTTCATGCACATGGCGCATGAAGTACGCGGATTGGTATTGAGTGTACTTTTACCAACAACGCTCCTTATTTGGGCGATCATTGCCTTTTTCCAGGAAGGAAGCGCTTGGGGCGCCAGCCGCGAACATATACAAGAAAAGAACCGTGAAGTGGTACAACCGGGTTCGCAAAGCAAACCACAGGGCTACATCCTGCCGGGTACATACCAAGGATAAAATATCGGAAAAGGCGGGGCAACAACACCCCGCCTTTTTTGTTGTTACGTGTAATAGCTTTAAAGTTGATCATGAGCCAAGATCCGTCAAACAAACAAACTACCAAAACAAATAAAGTTTTTAGGACTGCAGCGATTGTTTTGATCCTGCTGGTATTACCTGCTATCTCATACTACTATTTGAACAGCGGCCTCACAATCCGTAAGGAGGCGCTGGGGAAAAAAGAAAGTTATGGAAAGATCAGACCGATTTATGTCATTTATCCTGATGGTCATAAAGAAGATCAGTTAGAAGGTAAAGTTTGTGTGATCCATATTTTTGGCGAAGGAGCCGATCTGACCGGAGAAAACAGAAAAATACTTGACACTGCAGAAAAGTTGTTTAACCAGTTTGGATCAAATAACAGCTTTCGTCTGGCGATGATTGTCAAAGACGGCACTGCCGAATTTAGATCCCATCACCAAAAAATGCCTAGTTCTGACTATGTAACATGGGCCTGGAACGGATCGCTTGGGCAATGGCGTACAATTATTGAAAATGCATATGAGAATTTTTGTCTATCTGAGGGTGTAAAACCGGTGAAGGAGTATTTCGCGGTATGTGACACCTCGGGCCAAATTCGACGCTTTTATAATGCGTTGGATAACAAAGAAATTGATAAAATGGCACAACATCTGGCAATTATGCTGCCACAATAAGCTCGATCATGAATCAGTCGAAAGTTGAACTTGAAAAACGATTGAACAGACTTGCCTACGTTGTATCGGCAGTCGTACTACTCTTGGTGGGTATGATGCGCAGGGTAAAAATTGAAACGGATATTGATTTTAGTTTTTTACCACCATTTCATGCTTCTTTAAATGCCATCACGGCCGTGATCCTGATTTTGGCGTTTTACTACGTCAAAAACGGGCGAATCGAACAGCATAAAAAAGCAATTTATGCAGCAATGGTTTGCTCTGCTTTGTTTTTGCTTTCATACGTTCTGTACCATTTTACGACCCCGGAAACCCGGTTTGGTGGAGAAGGTGTAATGCGAATCATTTACTTTTTCTTCCTGATTACCCATGTGGTATTAGCCGCAGTCACTTTACCATTAGTGCTTTTTACCTTCAACCGGGCCTATACCGAACAATTTGATCGGCACAAAAAAATGGCTCGGTGGGTTTATTGGCTGTGGTTATATGTTGCAATAACAGGCCCGATCTGCTACTTGATGTTGAAACCATACTATTAATCAAAAGCAATCCATTCAAACAATTAAACTATACTGCCATGACTAAACGCTTCTTTCAGATAGGAATGCTACTGGTATTATTTTGTTTGGTGTTTTTGGACGCCCACGCACAATGCGCCATGTGTAAAGGCGCTGCTGAAACCGCCCTCAAACAAGGAGGAGGCGACCCACAAGGGTTAAACAATGGTATTCTCTATATGTTGGCAATGCCATATCTGTTGGTCGGAGGAATTGGCTATTGGTGGTGGCGTAATCGCCGGAAAGAACAGGAACAGGCTGCCGACCTTTCGGAGGAAGATTTTATCACCGATTAATTTTCTGCCGATTCAGGCATGGTTCATAAAAAAAACCGGATCGTTGATTCAACGACCCGGTTTTTTTGCATTAACGTAAAAGTTATTTCAACGTGTAGCGGACGCTCAAAGCGCCGGCGTCGCCGCGGAAACCTCCGTAAAACGCATCTCCGATAATAAATGTTGGAACCCAGTCAACAGAAAGATTCACAGGAGCATTGGCAAATTTGTAATCCAAGCCCAAGCAACCACTGATTCCGAGGTTGAAACTGCCGTAATCGTCATTTGCAAAATAAACGTCATCATAGCTCCAGATCAAGGCAGATGCACCACCACCAAAATACCATTTCAAGCCTTCAACACTGCTGATATTTGAGTGAATTTGATACAAAGCGCCGGCATTGAAATAGCTAACATATGAAGACCAGCGGCGATAACCTGCGTAAATCTCAATGGCATTCTTTTCGTTCAAAAATGTTTTGTAAGAAATAGAGGCCGGGTATCCAAGGCGCAGACCGATAGCGGATTTGTATTCGCTTTGAGATTGAGCTGCAAAAATGCAACACAGGATAATAGTCAGGGTAAAAATCAGTTTTTTCATCATGATTGAATTAATTTGGATAGTGAATTTGTTGCGGCAAAACTATAATTGAGAATCCGATTTTTGAGATTTTTGAAGCTTTTTTTTGTATTTAAAACTTGTTAATCTTTTAATAGCCAACAACTTATAGCCAAGACAAAGTGGTTTTGAACAAGGCCTTTCGTACAGAGCGCTGTAAATCAATGCTTTGGCCGCAAGCTGTTTTCAAAACCAAACAGTGCGAAGTATAATTTGAACTTCAGGATATTTCCGACCTTCGCTTTATGAAAATAGCAGTATTTCCGGGTTCGTTTGACCCAATTACCGTTGGGCACGTTGATCTTGTTAAACGTGCGCTGCCGCTTTTTGATAAAATTGTAGTTGCAGTTGGCATTAATTCAACAAAAAAGTATTTGTTCCCACTGGAACAGCGCCTGGAATGGCTAAGGCAGGTTTTTGCCAAATACCCTCAGGTGGAAGTGGATTCATTTCAGAATCTTACAGCGCATTATTGTCAGAAGATTGGCGCTAATTATTTACTCCGCGGGTTGCGAAATGCTTCAGATTTTGACTACGAAAAAACCATTTCTCAACTAAACCATATCGTTGGTGGAGGAATTGAAACGGTGTTTTTTATCGCTCAACCTGAATACTCCCATATCAGCAGCACCATTGTACGGGAAATTATCATCGGAGGCGCTGATGCATCGCCATTTTTACCTCCGGAAATTAATATCAAGTGATTGGATAAGCTTGAAAATGGGGCCATTAAGCCGCATTTGAAACAATTAAATCAATCAAACAGGGCATGGTCGGAACCGGACTGTTACAGATGCCGTGTAGGTACATCCCCCTTTGGTGCGTGCCGTAACTTCATATACACCTTCTTCACTTACTTTCAGATACTGCCCGGTAACACCGCCCTTACTCCAGGAATAACTTTCAAAATTTCCTTCCGCTTTCAGGATGGTTTCTGTGCCCTTGCAAATTTCCAGGTTTCCAGTAATTTTTAACCGTGATGAGTTGTCGCCTTGCATTACCGGAACGTCGCTGGGGGCAGGAGGTTGAGTAGATTGTCCACTTAAATTTAGCGAAAAAGTACAGGCAATCAGCAGTATAACAAGTTTGAAGAATGGCATAACATCAGAATTTTGCAGATGGTGAAAGTAAGGAGAATTATTGAAATTCATACAACTGCCAAATTGAACCTGCTTCGGCTTATCTTTGCAAAAATCCAATTTCGGATCGATCACCTGATTTTTTGCAAACTGCCATAACTAGTAATGACCGACGCTATTTTTTCCGTTCCAGTACCACTAAATGAACCTGTTTGGAGCTACGCTCCAGGGTCGAATGAAAAACTCGCCCTCAAAAAAGCGCTGGCTGAGGCTAAAGCAACAGAAAAAGATATTCCAATGTACATCGGTGGAGAGCATGTTTTCACTGCCGAAAAGGCAGCTATTCGCCCGCCACACGAACGGAAGCATGTGTTGGGGTATCACGCCAAAGGAAATGCCTCGCACGTCAAACAAGCAATCGATGCGGCGTTAAAAGCCAAAGCTGCCTGGGAAGCCATGCCTTGGCAGGAACGCGCTGCCATTTTTCTCCGTGCCGCAGATCTGCTCACTAGCACCTACCGCGCAAAAATGAGCGCTGCAACGATGCTTTGCCAAAGTAAAAATGCCTTTCAAGCAGAAATAGACTGTATCTGTGAGCTGGCGGATTTTTGGCGTTACAATGTGTATTTTATGCAAGAAATATACAAACAGCAGCCCTTGAGTGTGCGCGGCACATGGAACAGAACAGATTGGCGTCCATTGGAAGGGTTTGTTTTTGCACTCACCCCATTCAATTTTACTGCGATCGCAGGAAACCTGCCAACAGCTCCGGCCATGCTTGGAAATGTATGTGTATGGAAGCCGGCTGAATCACAAATTTATTCAGCTTCCGTTATCATGGAAATTCTCGAAGAAGCTGGATTGCCGGCAGGCGTCATCAATCTGGTTTATGTGGACGGCCCCACAATCGGTGATATCGTTTTCAAACATCCGGAATTTGCCGGAATCCACTTTACGGGAAGTACCGGCGTTTTTCAACGCATATGGAAAACAATCGGCGAAAACATTGCAAACTATAAATCCTACCCACGAATAGTAGGGGAAACAGGTGGCAAAGATTTTGTGGTTGCACACAGCTCTGCCGACCCCAAGGCCGTAGCCGTAGCGCTAGGCCGTGGCGCTTTCGAATATCAAGGACAAAAATGTTCGGCAGCTTCAAGGGCTTATATCCCCAAGAGCATTTGGAAAGCGGTAAAGGCACACCTTTTGGCCGATTTGAAAACGATGAAAATGGGAGGCACAGAGGATTTTAGAAATTTTATTAATGCGGTGATCGATGAAAAAGCGTTTGATAAAATTTCCGGGTATATCAGTGAGGCCAAAAAATCGAGCCAGGTAAAAGTGATCGCAGGCGGGTATTTTGATAAGTCAGAAGGCTTTTTTATTGAACCCACCGTTTTGGAAGTAGAAGATCCGCATTACGTGACAATGTGTGAAGAACTATTTGGCCCGGTACTGACGATCTATGTGTACGACGATAAAAAGTTTGCCCAGGTGCTGGATTTGGTGAATACCACATCACCTTATGCATTGACCGGCGCCGTTTTTTCTAACGACCGCTCAGCACTTGCTCTGGCCAATGAAAAGTTGCGGCATGCTGCAGGTAACTATTATATCAATGACAAACCAACAGGCGCCGTAGTCGGCCAACAACCATTCGGTGGAGGCCGCGCATCCGGCACCAATGATAAAGCCGGATCCATGCTGAATATGTATCGGTGGTTGTCGCCGCGCACCATGAAGGAAACGCTTACACCACCCACGGATTACAGGTATCCGTTCCTGGGTGAAGAATAGATGAGGTCATGAAAAAGAAAAACGAATCCACCTTGGCAGAAGCCATGCAGGATATGATTCGGGAGTTCAGGCTGGGTTCACAACTCAATGAACGCCGGGTGCATACACTGTGGCATGAACTTATGGGTAAAACTATTTCTACCTACACAACCAACCTTACGGTTCGGAAAAACGTCCTGTACCTAACAATCGTCTCCGCGCCCTTGAAGCATGAACTTTCTTATGCTAAAGAGAAGATAAAAGAGATGTTGAATAAAGAATTGGGCGAAGAATACATTCAGGAGGTGGTCATTCGTTAATAATTGATCATCGGCCATTTAAATTTATTTTTAACCCCAGGCAACCAAAATTTCTGTTTAACCATCATATCATCGTAACCGACTTCATGCAACAATTCAGCGATCAGGATTTGGTAAGCGGTGTACTGCAAGGCAGTCCGGCACATCAGATGGCGCTGTATAAGCAATACAGTGTGCCAATGTTCCGGGTGTTGTTGCGGTTTGCGCGTGACAAGTCAGAAGCCGAAGATATGTTGCAGGATGGTTTTGTCAGGGTATTCAGAGATATGGGGCAGTATCGTGGCGATGGAGCCTTGGGTGGATGGATCAGACGAATTATGGTCAATACCGCACTCAGCCATTTGAGGAAACAACGTGATTTTGTGAAAGACGTACCTGATTTTGTGCCTTACGAAGCAAAATTTCATACGGAAGAAGACTTTGCGGCGAATCTTGATGCACAAACCCTGATGAGTTATTTACAAAAACTACCTCCCGGCTACAGGGCCGTTTTCAATTTGTATGCCATTGATGGATTTAGTCATGAAGAAATTGCGGAGCAATTAGGCATTACAATTGGAACCAGTAAAAGCCAACTTTTTAAAGCAAGGGAATTTCTCAAAAAAATACTCGACAAGTCTTTTATCACTTCAAAATAAACCCCAATATCGACAAATCCTTACCGATGAATGAACCACAAGAGCTTCGCTCCATAGACGAACTGTTCAGAAATACATTTAACAACCTGCCCGATGCCCCGGCAGACAATGGATGGGATACCCCGTCAGACCGGGTTTGGCAACATGTACAAACACAGATTAAACCACCGACTTCCGGATGGTCGTTAAATACGATCTTGGTATTGGCCGGTTTTGCCGTTGTGCTTGTTATCGGGTTGTTTTTTGCCACCTCGTCAGGCCCTTCAGAAAAAACTGCAACACAGGCCGCACCGGTTGTTTCAACTCCTGTTGAAGCAATAAAACCTGTTGAAAACGTACTATCTCCGGCTGTTGCCGATCAAAATAACCAGGCGCTCCATCAAAAACCGGCCAACAAATTAACACAACGCTCCTCCTTCGGAGCACCTAAAGTCAGCACAACGGCACCTTCGGCTCAGATTAATCGTCAAATGCCGGAAGCTGAAAAGCCAGAAATGGTACAAAAAGCTCGTCAGCTGGGCGCAGCACCACTACCCGGTTCGAATACCCCGGAGTCGCCAAATACCACGGAGGCGCTCAAAGCTCAACATGCCAGACAATTGGAAATGCTTTGGAATACGCCACTTGAACTGCTTCCAGTTCCAAGAAACAAGTCAATAAAGAATTAAGTCTATCCGAAGCTGGAGCTTCGGATGACAAGGTGGTTAGTCTATCCGAAGCTAGAGCTTCGGATGACAAGGTGATTAGTCTATCCGAAGCTAGAGCTTCGGATGACAAGGTGGTTAAAAACTAACGCATGGCTTTGATCCATTGTTTGATCAAAGCCATGCCTTCTTTATGCGGTAATTGTCTGCCAAGTTCGGGCATCCTGATACCAGGGTCGCTACTTTCCATTCTGAAATACAGGATACTTTCGCCCGGTTTGCCCGGCACAATTCCGTATTTGCGATTCCCGCTGCCCCGGCCTGCAGCCACTGGCGGTTTGCCTACTCCCACATGTTCCATATTCCGTTGACCGGCCTCCAAAAACATTCCGCTCGTACTAGCCGGCCCATGGGTATTGTGACAGTGCGCACAATTTCCTTCGAGGTAAGCCCGTGCCGCTGAATCTAAGTTTTGGTGGTTGGCATCTTCAGGCCGGTCAATCAGACGGTAGTCGAACAGAGGTTGTATTGTTTGAAGTTGAAAGTCGGAGGGTGTTTCCAATATTCCTTCTTTTTGCCAAAACAGCAGTTGATTCTGTCCTTTTTCAGTTCTGTGCAACTGGCGGGCTGTTGTGCCGATTGGGACGAATTGACCATCGTATGAGTGGCAACCTTTACATTGGTTGGTGTTTGGAACCACATAATCGAAGGTAGTTTTTTTTCCTTTTTTATCAGTCCATGTTGCGGACAACGTAGCACCGGCTACCTCCAACAAGGCATCGGATTGTTCTTCATTCCAGACATAGGTGAGCGCATTCCAACCCTCCCGTTCCCGAATGAGCAACCTCGTTTCTAAAATTTTCCGACCAGCAGAGGTGTCGGTTACATCATTTGAATAATAGAAATTTTTGATCAATACGGCGCCTGTCGGAAAATCAAATGCCTTCTCGTTGTCAAATTTCATCACCGACCCTTCCGGTAGATAGATAAGCCGTTTTTTCTCTGCATAGTCAGTAAAAAGCGGCGCATTTACTTCATATTCAAACACCCTGGAGGCTGGGGACAAGTCAGCAAGTGTGCCGGTAAAAAAGCCATATTCAGAAAGCCTGGCTTTGGGTGTATTGGCAGGTTGGGCATGCCAAATAAATCCATACAGGCCAATCAGTAAACAGCTTGCAAGGAATATCAGGTAGTTATTTCGAGCCATCGAAAAGCAACGTTCTTCCGTTTGTTTCATTTGCTAAAATTTTTCGGCCATCCGGTGTGAAACTTACATTGTAAATGCCCGACCGGCCTTCCGCAATGCGCAATACAAGCTCGCCGCTTCGCGCATCTGTGATGCCGACCGTAAAATCAGCTGATCCACTGACGATCCTATTGCCATCGGGTGAAAATGCTACGCTCCAGATACGTTGTGAATGTACTTTTGAAGCAAATAGCATACGGCTCGTTATTAAATCCCAAAGTACAATTTTGCCATCTTCTCCGCCAGAAATGAGCGATTTGCCATCTGCAGAGAAGGCCAGGGAGAAGGACCCGCCGGAGTGGGATTTTAATAGGTTTTCCTGGTTGAAATCACTTGTCAGCCAGATATAAACATGGCCATTGTTGGCCCCCGCAGCAAGTCGTTTTGAATCAGGGCTGAACATCACAAAATAAGCCCCACCAAGTACCTCCAATTTTTTGTGGAGCGTACCTGATGTTGCATCCCAAATATACACGGCATTTTTTCTGCAGGCCATGGCAATCCACTTGCCATCCGGACTAAAGGCAATGCTGCTGCCGCCACCTTCCAAACCTTTCAAATCTAGCAAAACAGCGCCGGTTTTTATATCCCAAACCTTGGCCTCTGTCCCCCAGTTGCAACCTGCAACTTTTGCGCCATCGGGGCTGAAATCGATGGCATTTAGAGGGTCTTTGAGTACGTTGATGGCATGAGAAAATTTTCCTGAATCGATTTCCCAGAAGGCTAATTGGTTTTTTGGAGCCGACATCGCCAACACCTTACCGTCGGTTGAAAGGTCGAATGCATACACGTATTTATCACGTCCCGGTTCACTGCTAAACCAACTTGGCTGACCGATTTGCCACCGGCGAATGGTATTGTCGTCGGCGAGTGAAAGCAGTTGATTTCCACCAGGCGCTGCAATGATCCTGGTGATTCTGCCTTCGTGCCCAAACATTTTTTTTACCAATGTCCAGTTTGCCGTATCCCAAACCATGATCACACCTTCATCGCCGCCTGTAAAAATGTAATGCCCGTCTGTACTGTATGTCACTGACATCACGGCCTGGCTTAGGCCTTGCAGCGATCCAATTCGTTTGCCCGACTCGATGTCCCAAATACGGGGCTCGCCACATTTGCTGGCTGCAACAAGTTGTTTGCTATCCGGAGAAAATGCCAAATCATCAATCGCCGTATAATCTTTCCGATCCGCAAAATCAAACATTTTAAAAACCTGATTTAAGTTTGAGGTTTTCCATACGGCTACTTGACCATCCCAATTTCCGGCAGCAAGGAATTGCCCGTTCGGACTGAATTTTAAACCCAGGATTGGTTTGACGCCAAAATCGGTTGTCCAGATTTTTTTTCCATCGCTTGTTTGAAAGAGACTCACGAAGCCGATAATGCCTTTTGTTTTGTCATATCTCCAGGAAGCGAAGGCGATTTTTTGGCCATCGGGGCTAACGCACACCCTGGCTAAGCCAAAACCGCCGCTATTGATCTCCCAGATATTCAACCGCGACTTTGCATCTACGCAGCGAAGCATGGTATCTCTGGAACAGGCAAAAAACTGTTGTCCGTTAGGATGATAGGCAATGTCGTAGTTAAACGTGGCGCCTATTGTATATGGGGCCATTGGCGTCAAGTCGTCGGCCAAATAATGCATGACATTGCCAAGTATCGAAGGCAACAGGATGTTTTTCCCGTCTGGGCTCAACGTCATATTCAAAGGTGGCTCTTCGCCGAATACAGCTGTTTGTTGGCTTTGTTCGGAAGTGCGGTTTAAATAGTCCCATTCCCAGTTTCGAAGCGCTGTCGGGGCCTGTTTAACCCAACGTTTCAATCCAACACCATCGTTCAAACGAAAACTCGAACCGGCAGCAGCAATATGAGCCAGGTATGATTGTTTGGTTTCTTCGCTGGGTTGTGCGTGCGTTTGTGTACCAATGGCTATGCAAACAAACAACAAAAACAAGGCTGCCGGCCAATGGTATTTACTGAAAAAATGATTCATAGCTGTTTCTTTTGTGCAAAAGTCCGGAATTATTACGACCCAAAATTGTAAAAAAATTACCTCTTATTTAATAATTACATAGTTCAGGTAATCTCTTCTTTCTTTCAAAAATTTGTTTGGGCTGAATCCGGAAAATGACCTGAAATCATGAATAAAATGGGATTGATCAGTGTATTCAAGGTCGTAGGCGAGATCGGTCCAGATTAACTCATTTCTGGTTTCGATTTCCTTTAATGCGGCATTGAATCGATAAATTTTTTGAAATTCTTTAGGGGTGACACCGATAAATTGTTTGAATAAACTGATTTGGTGTTTCTGTGCATAACCGGCTTTTTGCATGATTTTGGAAAGTTGCCCGGCAGTAGGATTTTGGATAATAGCATTGGCCAGGCTTCCAACAACAGTTTCCGGGATGGATGGTGTTTTTATTCGCGCAAAGAGCCAATTTTCGGCAGCTTTAAATTTCAATTGAGGCGTTTGGGCTTCCAATATGGATTCTCTGAGCCATTCGATGGGATTTCCAAAAATGAGATCGGCGTCCAGCACTTTGTCGCATAGTTCATGCATGGAAATTTGAGCGCAATTGTTCAGGCCTACAGGTTTAAACCGGATGATGAACATGGAAGAGTTCTGATCGGCGCTGATATTCAGGTAAGAGTTGTGTATTCCGGAAACCCAGGAATGAGTGCATTTTTGTGTGCGCTGAAAATGTTGGTTTTCAAACAAATATTTAGGTTGATTGTCCAGTTCAATTATGAGGTGGGCGCCACCATCGGGCACAAGTCGTTCAATGGAATGATCGGGATTCCATCCGGCATAATAAACCATATTTTCGATAAATGCACCGAGTAATCCCGACGGTTGGTAAATTTCAAAAACCACGAACAGAAGAATTTTTATTCATCACATGTGAACGGACGTTTATCTCTGCTGATTTTTCCTTTTAAAAGCCCAAGTTTATCGGCTCTCAAGTTGGCAAAACTCCCGTTTTCGTTGTTGGCAATACAAATTTGATAAGCTTCTTTGAGTTTGCCGTTTTCGTCGAGCCATTCGGCAGGTTGGATGCCATCGTACAGGATATGGGGTACTTTTTTGCCGAATTTCCACCAAAAGATGAAACCTAATTTGTTTTTCCAGGTTGGCATCCGTTTTCCTTTGGAATAAAGGTTATCGTGTACATAAATATTGGAAGGGTAGGGGTTGTACTCTTTGTCTTTGATCGGTATTTCTGCTATATAATAACTGACGATGGCGGTAGAGGCCGTTTTGTTATCCCAAATTTTATTGTTGTACACTTCCACATCGTTGGTTGCGAGAATCATGACACCGGTGCCGGGTGGAACTTCGCCAACAATGTTGCCTTTGGGGGCAAAGTTTTTGAAATTATTACGCGCAACCAGGTTCTCAAACACTTTCACATGCCCACCTCGCTTTTTGGGTAAATCCGGCAAATCGAACACCAGGATACCTCCGGTATTGTCGAATGCATGGTTTTTCCATACCCATGCATTGGTGGTGTTTTCAATTTCAATGCCGGCCACATTGTTTTTAGCCATGCAATTGCTAACCCAAACACTGTCGGACTGTCCAACATAGATACCTGCGTCGGAGGCGCCGATAGCGGTGCAACGTTCGATCCGGACTGTTTGGCATTGTACCGGATACAATGCGTAAGAACCGTTGGATGCTTTTGGCGCGCCGGTCCATTGGGCTGTAATATCCTTGAAAACGAGGTCATGAACACCCTGGGCTTTGATTAAGTCGCCTTTAGCATCTTCTATGGTGAAATTTTCAAGTACGATATGCTCAGCGTTGGTGATTTTTAAACCTTCAGCACCATGTTTTTGGACTTTGAAAGAAAGTACGGTGGAGCCCTGTCCGGCGCCACGGATGGTTATATGTTTTTTACCATCCAATGACAGGGTGTTGTTGAGTGAAATAATGCCTGCGGGCAATTCAATGACCGAGCCATTTTCAGCAAGGATCAGCTGGGTTTGAATACGTTTTTCCACATCGGCCTGAGCTAAAACGATGGTGGATGTGCAGAGAAGTATGAAAAAACAAAAAAATCTGGCGAACATATAAACTACTTTTGCGCGAAACTAAAAAACAAAATGGATACAGACATGATTTGTAAAAATTGTGCCTCGGAATTTGAAGGTAATTTTTGCCCTGCATGCGGACAAAAAGCGACCGTGAAACGATTTTCAACCAAGCTGGTGTTTTCGGAAGTGCTCGACAAAGTTTTGCCTTTGGATCGGGGTGTACTATTCACAGCTAAAGAGCTGTTGTTGCGGCCGGGTGAAATGTTGAGGGGATACCTGGCTGGGAAACGGGCTAAATTCACCAAACCTCTCCAGTTTTTGTTGGTGATTGGTGCTATTTCTTTGGTTTTATTTTCAAAAAGTGAATTTGAACGGGGGCTTGAAGAAGGTATCAGACAAGGTGGCGCCCCTGAGCAAGAAAAGGTGATGTTCATACAACAGAAAATGGGCCGGTTTTTTACGGATCACCTTACCTTGGTTATGATGGGTATTGTTCCGTTTTTATCCCTTGTGGGAAGATGGTTGTATCGAAAACAGGATTTGAATTATGCCGAGCACCTGGTGATGAACAGCTATTTTGTGGCAGGGTGTTCCATTATTTCTTTACCTGCAATGGCTGCACTCAATTTGATGGGTAAAAACCCTTTCTACCCCCTTGTAACGGGTTTGCTTCTCTTATCCTACCTGGGGTTTTATGTGTATACGCATATCTCCTTTTTTTCCGGGTTGGCTAAATGGGTTGCGGGCCTGAAGGGCTTTTTAAATTACCTGTTTGGGTATGCGATGTATTTGCTATTTATCGGATTGGTGAGTGTGGTGTTTATTATTGTTCATTTGCTCCTTACACGCCCTTCTTAATACCGTTTTACGGATTCAATGATGTACAAGGGTCTATTTTTGATTTCACTGTAAATATTGGACAGGTAAATAGACATCACGTACAAATTCAGGCAAGTGATCGCAAAAAACACAGAAATCAATACGACCAGAAACGCCCATCCGGAAAGGCTTTCCACTCGATCGCCAAAAATGTCGATGTTGGTGAATTTGACCTTTACAGCGTTAAACACAGCTACACCGGCAACCATGACAGAGAATAAAAAGATCCAAAGCAACAGCGTTCTCAAAAAAGTGGTGTAGGATGTAACCGCCACCAATGCAGTGCGGAATTGCTCGCCAAAGGAGGCCGATGGGTCGGCATGCAAAGGTTCATTAACCTGAATAAATGCGGTTTTGTATCCCACCAGGGCATAGTTGGCTTTCAGATACCGGCTATTCTCCCTGAGCCTGAGTAATGAATTTAAGGCGCGCCTGCTGATGATCCTTGATTGATGGGCCCAGGGATCAATTTTGAGTTGGGAATACTTCCTAAGGATAAAATAAAAAAGGCGGTATAAAACCCGTTGAGCCAATGGCAGGCGCCTTTCTTTGGCCCGAAGATATACCACATCGTTACCTTGCTGTGATGTTTCCCAAAGTTGGGTTATCAGCTCTGGGTTGGAAGCGAAGTCGGTTTCAAAGATGACCGTGTAATCGCCGTTAGCACGGTCTAATCCGGCTAAAATCGCATTGTCGCGGTTAACAGGCGTACTAAGATTGAGCAAAAAAATGTGTTTCCGCAAATCTTCTGGCAAAGGCCGGATGATATCATCGATCAATGGAACGTCGCAATGGTTGTTCACCAATACGAATTCGAAATCTGAAAAATTGTCAGCTAACTCTTCATGTGTTTTTTGCAGCCAGGCGCCCAATTCCCGAATATTTCGGTTAGACTGAAGTATGCCGACGATGGAAATAAATGATTGGCGGATCATAGGAGGTTCGGAACGCTTTCATAAGAATGGAAGTCGCTTTGCTCAAGCTGGGCCGCTAATTTGGCGTACACGTCTTCCAGTTCATCGAGAATATCAAAAAGGATGCTTGGTTCCATTTCGGTTACTAACCGTGCGCGGAATGATTTGACATGCGGCAAATCGCGAAAATAGGGGGCATAGTGCCTGCGCATTTCCAAGACGCCAAGTTTTACCCCTTTCCATTCAAGGCTGTCGCGCAGATGCCGTCGGGCTGCATTCACCCTTTCATGGATGTCGGGCGGAGGCAATAGTTCTCCGGTTTCAAAAAAGTGCTTGATTTCTTTAAATATCCAGGGGTAACCAATACTAGCCCTGCCGATCATGATGCCATCAGGCCCGAATCGGTTTTTATAATCCAGGGCTTTTTGTGGGCTATCGACATCACCATTTCCGAAAATGGGAATGTGCATACGCGGATTCTCTTTTACTTTGGCAATCCAACTCCAGTTGGCTTCTCCTTTGTACATCTGAGCGCGCGTACGTGCGTGGATGGTGAGCGCTTGAATGCCAACGTCTTGCAGGCGTTCGGCTACTTCAAGGATATTAATGGACGAATCATCCCAGCCCAAACGTGTTTTAACCGTTACCGGCTTTTTGGTGCTTTTCACGACGGCTTCGGTGAGTTGTACCAATTTAGGTACTTCTCGAAGCAATCCGGCGCCTGCCATGCGGCATGCCACCTTTGCTACCGGGCATCCGAAATTAATATCAATGACATCCGGGTTTTTAGATTCAATAATTTCCGCGGCTTCGAGCATGTTTTCCAACTGGCCGCCAAAATATTGGATACCAATCGGGCGCTCGTAATCGAATATTTCCAGTTTTTTGAACGAATTCAGGGCATCGTGTACCAATCCATCCGCACTGATGAATTCAGTATACACCATATCGGCGCCTTGTTCCTTGCATAATTTACGAAAGGGCGGGTCGCTCACATCTTCCATCGGAGCGAGCAGCAAAGGGAATTCTCCCAATTCGATATTGCCTATTTTTACCATGTACAGGATGCAAAGGTAAATTAAATTCAGTGCAGCATCGACATACAGCCTTTGGATTACCAATAATTAAAATACCGTAACTTGCCCGCTTAATCCCCCCGGTTTATGTCAGCAAGACTTTATACACTGCTAGTGTTGAGCTTCTGCTTCCTTCAGGCAGGTTTGCACGGTCAATCCGTCTTGCAAACACCTGTGGATTTTTCATGCAAGCAATGTCTGCCCGCCGCAGGTTTGGTACAATTGAGCAAACAAACCGGGGTCAATATTGTCTTTAGCGACCGATTTTTTGATGGATGCCTTCCGCTAAACCTGGAATTTCGCCAATCTACATTGAAGCAAGTGCTCGATCAACTGACTGCCTGTGGCCGGGTAGGGTACAGAATGGTTGGCGATCAAATTGTATTGTACAGGAAGAATTCAAAAAGGATTTTAAGTGGATTTATTGAAGATGCAGAAACCGGTGAAAGGTTAATTGGCGCAGGTATTCGTGTGCTTTCAGAAAAAAATATCGGCGCCATCAGCAATGAATACGGTTTTTTCAGTTTTCGCCTTGAAGAAGGGGAATATACCTTAAACGGTGGGTATGTGGGGTATCAACCTACCCAGGTTAAGATAGATTTGACTGCCGATAAAATCATTCACATTAGGTTGTACTCCAGTACGAAACTAAAGGAAGTAGTAGTTACGGCAGATTTATCCCAAGAGGAAAAAGAACGCAAAAGCGGTAGTCCTACTCACCTGAACCTGGTGCAACTTCGTATGTTGCCCATGCCCGGAGGTGAAGCAGACCTGCTTCGGCAGACTGCCTTGCAACCCGGCATTCAGACCGGAACCGACGGATTGGGAGGCTTGCATGTAAGAGGCGGCAATGCAGATCAAAATCTTTTTTTACTCGATGACGTCCCGGTGTACAGTCCGAGCCATGCTTTGGGACTGTTTTCAATCTATAATCCTGCCACCGTGAGCAGTGTCAGGCTTTGGAAAGGCGATTTTCCGGCACGATACAGCGGTCGTACCTCATCTGTGATTGATGTGCGTATGCGCGATGGGAGTTTACATGATTATAAAGCCCAGGTGAGTGCGGGTTTGTTTGCATCCTCGGGGGTGGTTGAAGGGCCGATTGTCAAGGGGAAAGCTTCTTTTTTGGTTGGCGCCAGGGCCACCTATTTCGAACCTTGGGTTAGGTTTTTCAGCAACAGAGGTAATTTATTGACTTTTTCGGGCGACCAGATCAAATACCGTTTTTTTGATACCAACGTGAAGCTGAACTACTTGTTGAGCGATAAAGACAGGTTGTATTTTAGTTATTACCGTGGAGGGGATCTTTTTAA
>JAEUUR010000368.1 GCA_016787465.1 Saprospiraceae bacterium
ATGACTCATGCCCGGTTGGCGTAGCGTAAAAGCCGATATGATGCTTGTAAGCAGCAAAGTAGACCAAGTTGACATGCTGACTGTAGGTCGGCATTCAGTAACTTATGCGTTCAACTGCATCGGGAGCTGATTCCTGAATTGTACGGCGAATTTCTTGAAGAAGTGGTTGTATATGCGATTCACATGTTTCGATATATTCGTCGACCGTGTTGGGCTTTTTTTGATCCATGGTAAAAACCTGAATGTTTTTTCAATTCAAGGACAAATATATGATACATTTTGTTTTAAAAGTAAATTTTTGGACAAATATTTTTTACTGAATATCTACCTATTGTACAGTAAGTTGTTTGTTTCAGTATTGGATGCCAAATCAGCCCCATCGGGGCGGCCCCGTTTATAGAAATGAAGGGAATAAGCAGCGAGTCGCGTAGCGGCGGCACGAATTTGCCGGTAAAACGCGCCTGGGCTAACGCCCCTTGTGATTTAAACCCTGAATTGCTATAAACGGAGCCGCCCCTACGCGGCTAACTGTACAATATGCGAATAGTCAATTTCAAAAAGCCTATTCAGAAATCGAACCAATCGAACAAATCGAAAATCCAAAGCAACTCTGTATCCAGATGATAAAACCTCTATTGTCGCAAGATTTTGCCGGTTTGGTATTGCCCTTGAATCTGAAGCCTCCAAACATATAGCCCGGTTACGTCAATGACTTCGGTGGGGATGTCCCAGTTGTTAATTCCAGATTCGATGTTCAATTGCCGGTTGTAAATCATTTTGCCACAGTGATCAAACAATTCAAAATGGCCGGTGCTTTTTTGGGTCGCAGTATATTTTACTTGCACACCGCTTGTAGTCGGATTTGGAAACACAAGGATACTTCCAACAGCAAAGGAATGGACTTCCCGGTCGGCTGCAAATTCCGGGCTTGCATTATTGCACACGGCGGTTCCATTCACATCTCCGATTTTAACTGCGACGAAACGCGCCGTATCTGGCCCTGAAAAATCTGCGTATGAAATAGATTGTGGATAGGGTTGAGAGAGCGGGTTTGGCCAGGGAAAGACGTAGTCTTTCGGGATGAAACGCCAGGAAGTATTGTTGGGTAGTTCGAAATAAATTCCTGTAATCAGCTTTCTTAAGTCCATGGTATCCTGACTATTGATAACCAGGTCGCCGTTGATGTCGGCAGCAACCCACTGATAAGGCGATGAGAATGTATCAAATCCCATGATCTGTTTGCCAATCAAAACGATGTCGTAGGTAGTAACGCCATTCAATGGGTTATCATCTTTTGCAGGCATGATCTCAATGTTGCTTCCCGGTTGAATATCGAACTTTTGGCAACCCTGATCATTGATCGAAAAATAGGTGTATGGCAAACCTGCGCTATCCGTTCCACTGACCATCATTTGAATTTCTTCTACCCCGCAATCGCCTTGAAGGCTGCAAACAACCAAGGTGTTTTCTCCTGGACAATTCAAAAAGCTGTCATCAATCTTGACCGAAGTTGTACAAACCGATGTGTTACCGGATAAATCTGCAGCCCACACTTCAATCATAAAATTGCCTTGATGTAAACAATCAAACTTCAAAAAACTGATAGGAAGGCCGAGTGAATCGAATGGGAAGCCAACGCCGGTACCGGCAATTCGCACGCCGAGCTTGATTTGATTCACCGGTGTTTTATTATCCTGAACGGAAAGTATCAAATCATTTGCTGTAATAAAAGCCGATCCAGTGGCAGTCAGGTTGGCATTCAACAGATGGGTACAGTCCAGATCGGGCGGCGTAACGTCGGGCAGTGGGGACACCTGCGTTGGGTCAAAAACGCTCTGCGAACGATCGGCACTTCCTTGAACCGGATTCCGGGTGTTTTGAGCGTTTAACTGAAGAAGAGTTGAAAAAAGTAAAATGGCGAGAAAACTTAAAAACTTGTTCATGTGATTATAAGTAGTTGGTGAAAGTGTCGGGAGGCTGCGTTGAAGATTCAAAAAATAAACTACCTGCTGCACTGTGGCTGGTTATCTTTTGCAAGTATCGTAAATTTTGATCTACTATTACCATATAATTTATTGTATGCCCCTTTTGTGACAATTTTAATTTTCCTTGTTCACGTTTGCCCGCAATTGAACATTCAAGGTGTTTCAATTTTTCACACCCTAAATTTTCTTACCATGATCCAAAGAAACTCTCTTTTATTGTTATTGACCTTTTGTCTGCTGGGCGCTGCTCAATCCGTATTGGCTCAGGCATCAGGTGTTAAACCGGAACTCATCATGTACCGGCATAACAGCAGTTCCACCACTTCTCCATCCCCAATTGTAACCGGTAATATTCTCGGAACGCTCAAGTGGAATGGTTTGACAGCCACCAATGCCATTCGCACCGGGGCTACCATTCGCTCCGTAACTAAAAATGTGGCTCCAGGATTTCTAATGGCCGATATGATATTCAGCACTAGTGGCGCTGCCGGATTGCACGACCGGATGATTATCACCGAAAACGGCCTGGTGGGCATCGGAACCATGGACCCACAGTATCATTTGCATGTGGTAGGAAATACCCATACAAGCGGCGATTTTTTCGGCCGTATTCACTTCGATGTGAACGAGCCGACCGATCTGCCAAGCTCATATTTTGACGAAGCTTATTTCGAAAGAAAAACCCGTGCACAACTCGGTCTGGCAGCCAACCCTATCAGTAACGGCGGCATCCTGACCATGGCGCCGGGCGGCGGCAGCCTCGACCGCCAATTATTCACCGGAGGAACCGATGGACTCTGGACGCGCTCCCAAAACTCAGGTGGCGCCGATGCCTGGGAAACCTGGCAAAAAATCCTCACTAGCGCCGACATCAGCGGAACCCCCAATCGTATTGCCCGCTTCCTGCCTCCGGATAACCCGTCCAGCAAATTGGGCGACAGCCAATTATTCGACGATGGTACAGATGTGGGTATAGGCACCGTTACACCCGACCCTGCTTTTTTGCTCACTGTAGGTGGCGACACAAAGATTACCGGCGCTACCCGAATTGAACAGGCACTCACAGTTGCCACTAACCTGCATACTGTTGGCACTGGTACAATTGATGGAAATACCTTGCTAGGCGGTACGCTTACCGTAAATAACCATTCGAACCTCAAAAGCACAGTTGATGTGGATGGCGAATCCAATTTTGATCAACGTATGAAAATCGGTGCTGCCAATTATGCCAACGGCTACCTGCTCAGCGTAGGCGGAAAGGTTATCGCAGAAGAAGTACGGGTGGCACTCCAAGGCACTTGGCCGGATTATGTTTTTGCTGAGGGCGCTCCTACTCCGGATATCAAAGTTTGGGAGCAATACATCCAAACGCATAAACACCTGCCAGGTGTACCATCTGCTTCAGACGTTGCAAAAGAGGGCGGGATTGAGTTAGGTGAAAATCAGCGCATTTTGCTGGAAAAAGTGGAACAGCTCACCTTGATGCTCATTCAGCAACAAAAAGAGATCGACGCATTAAAAGCAGCGCTCAAAGCTGAAAAAAACTGATTCCTAACCCTTAAAGTCATAAGTCATATGAAAACCATATTGCGCATTACGGCAGTATCGGCGGCCCTTGTTGCCACCCTGGCCGGCGCCCTATACTATAATAACTGTTCTGAATGGTATGAAAACGAAGAAGAGGAAGGAAACCGCGAAGCCATCATTGAAGGAAGGTACCAACAGGAATTCCTGATGACCCGCGACCCTCATACCAATACCATTCCAAGAACCAGGTTGCTGACAGCCCAAAGGATTGCCGATCAAAAAAGGGCTCAGATGGGCATGCAGGAAGACCAAATTCCAATTTACTGGAATGAAAGAGGCCCAAACAATGTAGGCGGGCGAACCCGTGGGCTGATCATCGATGCCAATGACCCCACCGGACAAACAGTTTGGGCTGCCGGTGTAGCAGGCGGGTTGTGGCGAACAACCAATATTGATGCCCCAAGCCCTGTCTGGACGCCACTCAATGATCTGCTGGAAAACATGGCCATTACCACCCTGGCGCAAAGCCCGGCCAATCCAAATATCATGTATTTCGGAACAGGTGAAGAAACCCTCAATTTCGGTGATCCTGTTCGCGGACTAGGCATTTGGAGAACAACCGACGGAGGTGCAAACTGGGCACAACTTCCCGATGCATTCAACAATGTTTTTAAAATCGTCGTAGCCAACAACGGTTGGGTTTATGCCGGTACGGATGCCGGACTTTGGCGCTCTACAGATGGTATCAATTTCCAGGCAGTACCACAAGTTGTTGGAGTCATCCACGATGTAGAGATCGCCGCAAACGGAGATGTTTATGCCTGCAGACAAGGTACCGGAGTGTTTCGACTTCAGGCGGGCGCCTGGATGCAACTCAGCAGCCCGAACTTTCCAACGATGGCCTTCGGAAGGGTAGAACTCGCCTGCGCTCCGAGCAATGGACAGGTGGCTTACGTAGCATTTAATGTCGGCGGAGGCTGCAGCAACCTGTGTCAAACTACGGATGGCGGAGCTACCTGGACGGCCCGTACCTCTCCACCGGCTTATGGCGGCCAGGCCTGGTACAATTTTGCATTCAGCGTCGATCCGAACAACACCAACCGGATTTGGGTGGGCGGACAAGGCTTGTCAGTTTCTTCCGATGGCGGCACGAATTGGAATTCGGTGAATAATATCCATGCCGATCACCACACCGTGTTGTACCGTGCCGGAAGTTCGACGGAAGTAGTTTGCGGAAACGATGGCGGCGTTTACCGTTGTTTAAACGCCGATAATGCAAATCCGACTATGATCAATAAAAACACCGGATACAATGTTACGCAGTTTTATTCCGTGGCCTTGCATCCGAATTCAGGTTCGAATTATATGCTGGGCGGTACGCAAGACAACGGAACGCCAAGATTCAATGCTGCCGGAATTTCCAGCACTGTTGATGTATCCGGCGGTGATGGATGTTATTGCTTTATTGATCAAGACAATCCAAATATCCAGATCGTGTCTTATGTGAACAGATGGTTCGACTTGTCGACCGACGGTGGCGGAAGTTTTGCACAAAACTTTTTCGGCAACAATCCCAATGCCATGTTCGTCACACCGGCGGAATACGATGATGCAGCGAATATTCTGTATTCGTCGGATGGCCCGGATACACTGGCCCGTGTGTCGGATATTGGCGGCGCCAATACCCTCAACCGGATTCGCATTACACAATTCGGAAACGGAAGAGCAAGCGCCATTGCTGTATCGCCAACCAATGCAAACCGAATTTTTATCGGCACTGACGGCGGAAGGATGGTACGCATTGATAATGCACAGAACAACGCTCCAAGCTTTACCGTCACGCAGCTTACCCAACCGGTCAATGGCTATATCTCCTGCATTGAAATCGAACCTGGGAACGATAACCACCTGATTGTCACGTGTTCAAATTACGGCTTGAACAGTGTACTCGAATCAACCAATGGCGGCACTACATGGGTCGATCTGGATAATGACCTGCCCGATATGCCGGTGCGTTGGGCTTTGTTTAATCCGTACAACCATGACCAATTGATGCTGGCAACGGAATTGGGCGTATGGAGCACCGACGACCTCGATGGCGTCAACACGGAATGGTGGCCGACAAACACTTTCGGCCTGGCCAATTGTCGCATCGATATGTTGCAATACCGCAGCAGCGACCATCTGGTTGCCGCAGCTACCCACGGCAGAGGCATGTACACCACCGATTATTTTACCTTGCTCAATACCTGTGTTCCGAGTTTGTTCGTTGGCGGCGCTATTCCTTCTGGCTTATACATGGCAGAGGATTTTATTGAATCGAACGGTACGTTGAGCCCTGGCGCAAAAGCTATTTTTCAAGCCGGCGATTACGTTGATTTAAAAAATGGGTTCTGGGCTCAGCAAGGCAGCGACTTTTGGGCGCTTATCCGGGAATGTAACCTGACACCCGCCCCCAATCCTTTGGCTCCAAACCTGGTTGAGCAGCGTCGTTCCGAGGATTCTGGCCGCCTACAGCAGCCGGCAATTGGGCAACCAACGATGGCTTGCTTCCCCAACCCTGCCACCTACCGCTTAAGTGTTCAGGGCAATTTGCCTGAAGCAGGCGCCTACAGCATGTATGTGCGTAACCTGCAAGGGAAATTGATACGCCAGATCGCTGTAAACGAATGGATGTCTGAAGGCCCTTTCAATGTTGAAATTGATGCATCAACCTTCGATCCGGGTATGTATATTTTAACCTTGCAAACTAAAAAGCAGGCAATTACCCAGCGCTTTGTGGTTGCCAGGTAATTGGTTGTATTTGAACAGATCATCATGCGTGGCCGCAGCTTCCTGCTGTGGCCTTTTTTCATTTTAGGTGGTACAAACTTGAAAACAGGTACGATGCAAAGCGAATAGGAAAAGCAGTCCATGAAATCATTGACAATCAATTGAATCATTCCGCGAAATCCTGCGAATCAAATTAATCCGTGTTTTACCTTCGCCCACGTTATGCCGCTGTTACTGACCAATCACCCTTTTGAGCACACGACCTTTGCTTTGTGGCAGGTTGCGGAGCCTGCCGAGATTTTTGAAAATGACCTGCCGCTTTCAGCCGCCGAATCCGAAGAACTGCGCGGCCTGAGGAACAAACGCAGGTTGGAATGGCTGGCCAGTCGTTGGTTGTTACACAAAACAACCGGGGCGCCCCAGCGCATGCCGTTGGCAAAAAATGCCTTTTCCAAACCATTTTTTCTGGATCAACCCGATTTGTACTGTTCTCTGAGCCATTCCCACGGCGTAGTAGGGGCATTAACGTCCATTCAAGCCTGCGGTTGCGATATTCAGATGATGGTTGAAAAAATGCCGCGTATTGCACCGAAATTTCTTTCAGAAAGAGAATCTGGTTTTGTCAAACAATTTGACCACGACACCCAGTTCGAGTTGTTTCACCTTTTTTGGACGGCAAAAGAAAGTATGTACAAACAGTATGGCCTAAAAGCCCTTGATTTCAGGCGCGACATAGAGGTCACGAATGTACACTGGGACGGTCAAAACGGAACAGCAAACGGAATGGTGCAAAAGGACACATACACTAATGCCTACCATTTAAAATTTGGAAAAATTGAAATTGAATCTGCCGGGAATTTGATTTGGGCTGTTTGCTTATGATGCAGTCATTGCTTATTCCCTGAATCCGACACTAGTTGCCGGGCCTTGATGGTAGACGGTGAAACCCCCAGGTCTTTATCAATTTGAATTTGCGGAAAATGACACCTCAAACCAATTTTTATGATTGCCAGGTGATGAATGGCGTGGTCATAAATAAATAACAGCTCACGTCCTAAGCAACTTTGGTAAGTTGGACGGTCACTGCCTCCAAACTCAGCTTTAACCACCATCAGATGATCATCGGTATAACGCCCGAGGGTATCTAAAAACTCACTGAATGCCTGCGAGGTCAATGCCGGATTATCCTCGTACAATAAATTTCGTTTTCTGGAGGCATAATCAACTGCGCCAGACTCCATGCCGTTCTCCAAACATTGGAAAAATTCAAGGATATGCCGAAAGTGCTGACCGAGTGTACTACCGTCGAATTCGGAAAGCGGACGACGGTAATCGTGCGACGGTATTTGTTCAAGTAGCCCTTCTATTTGAAAAACAATGTCTTTGATGGCTTGGTTTGCTTGCATGTTGTTATGGTTTTCTAATCTTTTCGGTGCACAAATGTAATTACGAAAGCATGCGGTTTACCGGATTCCTTGCATTTTTGCGGTTGCAATGTACGCACGGCGACTTTTTCATCCTTTTTCCAATGAAGCTACCATTACCAACGGCCTTTATCGACCAAATGCGCTTATTACTGGGGGCTGATGGACTGGATGAATTTACGACTGCCTTACAACTTGACCCTCCTGTAAGTATCCGGCTGAATCAAGGCAAACCGGTTGATTTCGAGCAGGAGTTGTCCGACCGGGTACCCTGGCATCCTTATGGGTTTTATTTGCCTGAACGGCCTGTGTTTACCCTGGATCCTCTTTTTCACGCCGGCGCTTATTACGTCCAGGAAGCTTCGTCCATGTTTTTGTATGAGGCTCTGAAACAAACTGTCGATTTTTCAAAACCCCTGAAGGCGCTCGATTTATGCGCTGCGCCTGGGGGTAAAAGCACACTGATTGCCGACTTGCTGGCGCCTCAAGGCGGATTATTGGTAGCTAACGAGACCATCCGGTCGCGCACGGGCGCCCTGCGCGAAAACCTTGAGAAATGGGGGTATCCGAATATTGCGATAACGAGTGCAGAATCAGAAGCATTTGAGGCGCTTGAAGGTTTTTTTGATATAGTGGTTGTTGATGCGCCTTGCAGCGGGGAAGGGCTTTTCAGAAAAGATGAGGAAGCTGTAGGCGAGTGGTCGCCCTCGCATGTGGAGCTTTGTTCGGCCCGACAAAAAAGAATTTTGTCAGCCGCAGTGTCATGCCTGGCGCCGGGCGGAATCCTTGTTTTCAGTACTTGCACCTATAATTCGAGCGAAAATTCGGAGAATGTCCAGTGGTTGGAACAAAACTTCAGCTTGGAACCTCAAACATTGGAATTGCCGGCGGAGTGGGGCATTGAATCCATCAAAGGCGGATACCAATTCTTCCCACATCGTTTACGGGGCGAAGGTTTCTTCTTGTCTGTGCTTCGGAAAAGTGGCGGACAATCCAATCGTAATAATGCCAGTGGAAATTTTAAGTCTATCACCAGTTTGTCCAAATCCCAGCTTCCATTCTTGCAGGGTAAATTAACCGGCAATTTTGAAGCGGGTTATTATCAAACCTCTTCAGGCGAAATACTGATGTTGCCACAACAATGGTTGAGTGTATACTTAACGCTCGATAAGGTGTTGAAAATTAAATGGTTTGGAACCTTGATCGGGGAATTGAAAGGGCGCGATTTTATACCCAGTCATAGCCTGGCGCTAAGCCGGGTCGCATCTCTCGATTTGCCGGCGGTTGATGTAGATAAGCACACAGCGCTGCGATTTCTCAAAAAGGATATTTTTGAGCTTCCTGCGGGTATTCCAAATGGATGGCTCCTTGTACGTTACAACGGCCTCAACCTGGGTTGGATCAAAGCAATGCCAAATCGGATGAACAACTACCTGCCTCAGGAAAGAAGAATCCGGATGGATTTACAGTTCTAACGCGATGCCATCAATTGCGCATAAGTTGGGTATTCAAGCTTGGCCGGAGAAAAGATGACAAATATATCCGCGACGCTTTCGCTTGAAAATGTCAACTTCTCTTCCGCTTCCACCATGATAAAATCACTTGCGCCAATTGGTTGGTCATTGATTTGAGCTTCCCCTTCAATTAAATACAAGGAAGCTATGCGGTTGGGTGGCAACAATTCTTCATAACGGCCTCCTGCCAACTGAATGCGTTTTACTTCGATTCCAGGCGTATCCATACGGAATGGACTGCCGTTGCCTGCCAGCGTAGTAACTTTTGTGTTGCCAGTGGTCATTTCAGGGAAATCTGCCTTTTTATAATCATCATAGCTTGCCGCTTGCGCAAGCGTTTTGTTCAGGTTCGGATCAAACCAAATTTGAAACATTTCACCGCCTTTGCCCATGAATTCTGAGTGACTTATTCCATTTCCGGCCCGTATGATTTGTACATCGCCGGCCGACAGCGGGCGCCAATCGCGTAATTTGGTGTCGTAATGCCGTATTTCGCCTTTCAAAACAAAAGAACATATTTCAAACCCCTGGTGCGGGTGCAGGCCAATGGTGCTGTCGGTCACTGCTTTTGCATGCGCCCAATAAAACAGGTTTGAATACGGGCGGACGCTCGACCGATCCTGCGGGAAACCAATGGGTTTGTTCTCTATGATTTCACCACCGTTAAAGGCGCCCTGACCTTGATTTTCTTTCGGAATGATTCGGATGGACATGGATGCTGGATG
>JAEUUR010000327.1 GCA_016787465.1 Saprospiraceae bacterium
TCTTTTAAAGTATAAGCGACATCGGCTACCGCGAGCAGGCTGTCGGAAACTGCCCCGCCGCCATTTACATACACCAATACATTCGCACACTGACCAACGCCATCGCAAATTTGCAAACACAAGGTATCCTGGCCGGCGCCGGTACCGATCATGTTCACACACCAGTTCGACTCATCATAGGAATAACTGACCACAGAACTTCCCGCATCATCTTCACATTGGTTGAATACATAAGCGACAGGGCTGTTCAGCAGGGAGGTGTCCAGGCACAGGTTATAAAAACCGCCGACGGGCAGCTGCACCTGCACGGTATCTTCCGAAACAATGTTTTTACACTCCAAATAAAACCTGACATTGTACGTACATCCTGAAATAGTGTTGACGAAATTCAGCAAATGGAACCCGGTGTCGAGGCGCATTCCCACATAATTGTTGCAATTCGTAAAATCTGAAAAAGGCTGGTTGTTATCCTTGATGTCGTATTGACCAATTTCTGAAGCCAAAATGTTGGTACAAAAAACCGTATCGGCAGCGCATCCGTCGGTTGTTGCCCACTCCACATTGCCGAAAGCATCGAGCGGATTGCTGTGAATGGGAAAACAATCGATACAAACGGCATTGACCTGCAATGTGTCGGAACAGGCGTTTGCCACGTTTTTGAAAATCAGGGTGTGCTGGCCGGGCGCCAGGCGCAATTCAGTGCCGAGGGGTACCGGCAACACGGCAGCGTCATAAACGGCTGAAACATTGGCGGCCGATTTGATTTTCAAAGAACCGTAGGTTAGTGACGTATTTCCTCCCCTCAAATAATTAGCGCCATGCAATACCCACCCCGGGTTAGGGTCAAGTTGATTGAGCAAGGTTGCCAATCCGTTCAGGTTCAAAAAAGTGCCGGGATTGTTTTGCCCGTTCACCATCCATTCGGTAATTTGAAACGGCCCTCCGCCGGCCGGCAATGTCTGAATGTGGTACGACACCCTGGTTTGAGGGTTGCATCCTGAATAACCGGCATTATACAGTGTACCGTTGTCGATCACCGAATAATTGACAATATCATCGTAAGGAATACCTACGCAGGCAATGGCCAGGCCGTTGCAATCATTGGTGACAATTTCCATGCTGTCGGGCAATTGCAGGGCAAGGGCACAATCCACGTAGGCAATGACCGACGGCAGGTAATTGATCAGGTGGCATTCATTTAAGACCGTATCGCATACGGCAACCCGTATTTCGTCGACGCCAAAACCGAGGCTGTTTCCAGCGGAAAAGGTGAGACATGCCGTGCCAGGGTCGATGATATAACTTCCGTATACATCACTTGTGCCGCTGAGTCCGGGTCTGCCGATTTGAACCACTGTTTCGTGTTGGAATGCCGGAGGTACGGCGCCGCAGGCGGCAGTGGATGTTCCTGCCTGTACGGCAAAAAAGACGGTTTGTTGGGTAGGCGGTTTCACCACAATGGTAACGAGTAGGCAAAGGGTGTCTTTCAAGCCGATTTGAGGCGAACTGCGCACG
Organism: Saprospiraceae bacterium; assembly: GCA_016787465.1. Taxonomy (GTDB): domain Bacteria; phylum Bacteroidota; class Bacteroidia; order Chitinophagales; family Saprospiraceae; genus M3007. The sequence continues at coordinate 1,516 of JAEUUR010000327.1, forward strand.
ATACAGATCGTATCTACGGCGAACCCCGGGTTTGGGCCTGCAGAATAAGACAGGCAGCCATCGGAATTTAAAAACCATGCGCCGTAAGCAGAACTGCCATTTGTCGCACCGCCTGTCAGGGAAAAAGTAGTAGCGGCGCCTGTCAAACCCACGGGTTTAGGGCGGCAAAAAAAATCAGTACTCGATGTTTTGAGTACCATAAATGCGGTATCGACGCCATTGCATTGCGGAGCAATCAACACATTGTCGATCAATTTTTCACAATAGAGCGTATCAAAAATCACGGCTGAATACAGCCCAGCATTCAGGTTGCTTCGATTGGCAGGGTTTATATCACCCGATAGATCGAGCCAGTTCACAAGGAAAGGCCCGCCGTTTCCACCGCTCATATTCAAATGAATGCTGCCGCCATTCGTGCAAGTTTCAGGTATGGTTTGCACCTGTACGCTGATCGGAGGTGGTTGGGAAATAGTAAACGGGACAGGTAGCAGCATACACAGGTCGGCGTCCGACACATGGAGCGAATAGGCGCCCGGAGCGAGGTTCCCAGGCGATTGCTGCTGACCGCTTCCGTTGGTCAGGGTATAGGTAAACGGAAGTGCAAAATTATTACCCGGTATCACGTTAAATTCGACGGAACCGGCGCCTGTGCCAGGACAACGCGCATCGTGCGGTGTTACTTGTACCTGGCCGCTGACGGGCAGGTCGTTGATGGTAAAACCGACTGAATTCGAACATCCGGTTACATTGTCGGTAACCAGGCAGGTATAGGTACCCGCAGCCAGGCTGTTGAACTGCGGCAACGGGCCAAGGCTGTAGCTGTATTGCCCGGAGCCGCTGGGTACCATGATTTCAGCCTGACCGATATTTTTTCCGCACTTGGCGTGTTTTAACACCGTGACATTGACGGGAAATGCGAAATCACGCGGAACAAAAATTTTAGAAATGGAAAAACAGCCGGTGCCTGCGTTGGTGGCAGTTACGTAATAATTACCGGAGGCTAAGTTTTGAATGGAATTTGTTCCTGCGCCGGTATTCCAGTTATACAACAGATCAGTGGGTGTGAGGGTGATTTTCCCGTTGTCGGCCAGGCATTTGGCAGGCTCCACGGTAGTTTGCACCTGGGGGCCATTTGAGTTGTTTACCACTACGGTCGTATCCAGGAAACACAAAGGATTGTTTGCCCGCACGATGCGTACCTGGTAGTTGCCGGCTTCCAGGTTGGTGGCAATGTTGGTAAAAGATACAGCGGGCGTCCAGATAAAGGCATAGGCGCTGCTTCCTCCGGCAGGGTTGAGGATCACTGTGCCGGTGCTGTTGCCGCAGGTGGTGTTTGAAACGGTAACGGAATTGAGGAGAATGGGGTTGTTACAATCGATTTGCGCCGGGAGTATGGAAACCCATCCGAGCAACAAGCATAAAAGTGTTCGTCTAATTATCATAGCAATCGGGAAATGGGCGATGCAAAGATACGCAGGGTTTCCGATGCGGATCTACACACTGTTGCCAGAATACGGCCAAAATTAGGCCATTTTTAGTTTGGTGTGTTTTAAGGTTTAATGTTTTGAAAATTAATAATTTATAAAAATTGTATCACAAAAAAAACTCCGACAAACATAAAAAAATGTCCTTTTTGGTTAGGGGTTCCGGGTCTACTTTTGCAGTATAAAATTATATTGGGCAAAAAACCTGATTGTTAAAGTTTTAATCCCCGTCCAATTCATTTCAACCGACAAATTGTCATAAACACACCGCCCATGGAAAAGAACGCAAAAACAAATTTTTTAGCGGCACACCCGATCTTATCGGCTTTGAATGCACAAGAGTTGGAGCAGTTGGTTTCGCAAATGAACTACCGGCGTGCACCGAAGTATCATTTTGTATTCATGCCCGACGAAACAGCCGAGCATTTGTTCTTTTTGGTAAAGGGCAAGGTAAAAACGGGTACTTTTTCTCCGGAAGGCCGGGAAGTGATCAAGGAGATTTTAGGGCCGGGCGCCGTATTTGGCGATTTGGCGCTGGGAGGAGAAACACACCGGAGCGAATTTGCACAGGCACTGCACGACGAAGTCGAATACTTGTCGATCAAAGTTTCCGACTTTCAAGCGTTCATGCAGCACAACCAGCGCCTGGTTTTTGCTTGTATGAAACACCTGAGTTTACGTCTGCAACGCGTTGAGGAGCGTTTGGCCAAACTGGTGTTAAAAGATGCGCGGGAGCGGATTATTGAATTTTTGGTTGAAACGGCAGGCCGCGAAGGGCGCCGGGTGGGTTTTGAAACCCTGGTGAAACACCACCTTACCCAGCAGGAAATTGCAAGTCTGACCGGTACCAGCCGACAAACGGTTACTTCGGTGTTCAACGACCTGAAAAAATCAAACCTGATTTATTTTAATCGCAACAGCATCCTGATCAGGGATGTTGAAAAACTCGCATAACGTCCTCACTTACAAACACATACGCTGCAAGTTTGATACACAAAGCCTCTCTGATGCATATCGGAGGGGCTTGTTTTTAGGTGAATTTCATAAGCATGCAGAATTAAATTAACCAGTCCGATCCTTCCGTTCCTACAAAGGTTTCTTTAAAAACTTCCTGTGCTTCAGCCAAATGCCGTGTTTCATCGGTATACCTGCCGGAAAAGTGGCCGAGTAACAAGCGACCCACACCTGCTGCACGGGCAACTTCTGCGGCTTGTCGGGCTGTGGAATGAAATGAAATAGCAGCTTCCTCCAGGTGTTCATCACAGAAGGTCGCTTCATGGTAAAGTAAATCTACTCCCCTGACCGTTTCGATTACTTTTTCAGAAGGCGCTGTATCGCTGCAAAAAGCGTATGACCGCAACGACAAGGGAGGCAAGGTGATGGCAGCGTTAGGTATCACGGCGCCATCGGGCAACACCACATCTTTACCGGCTTTTGCCGCTTTAAAAGCCTCAATATTCCCCTCCAGGTTGAATTCGGCGATTGCTTCCGGGCGGATATTTAAAGGTTTTGGCTTTTCCCGGAACAACCAGCCCGAGGTAGGGCTACGGTGGTTGAGCGGGATGGTCCAAACTTCTAACTGGTTGTTTTCAAAAGCCAGGTGGGAAACGGAAGCATCCACCTCAACAAACTCCAGTGGGTAGGTCATTTTCACGCCACAAACCCGGATGGTCGTTTCGATCAATTCACGTAGCCCGGGAGGTGAGAACAAGGTAAGCGGCGTTTCACGTTTTTTCAAGCACCAATTTGTGATCAACCCCATCAACCCAAATACATGATCGCCGTGCAAATGTGTGATAAACAGTTGTTTGCACCGATCGGCCTTCACTTTGTGTTGGTGAATCTGCATCTGCGTGCCTTCCCCGCAATCAATTAAGAAAAGGTGTGCGTCGAGTTGCAATGCCTGTGCCGTGTAGTGCCGACCATGAAAAGGGCCGCCGGAAGAATTGCCTAAAATGGTGATTTTCATGGTTAAAGGTGCAGTATTGTGCGCAATAATGGAACAAACAACCAAAAATAATACCTTCCCAAACATTCATCATTCATCATTCATCATTAAAAACCTGCGCGTTTGTCGTTCAAAATGTAAATCAGGCCTGAAAAAAGTTGCTTTTCTAAATTCATCGATATACTTTTGCTATCAAAACAATATCAAACTAAAATCAACAATGGAAAAAACAATAAAACCTTCGTCCGGATGGCTCATGCTTATTGTCATGTTTTTAATGATAGCCGGGGGCATTTACCTGATCGTGGAAACCTATTTTTTAATCGGCGCCATTTTACTGGGACTTGCATTCATAGTGATTTTGCCCGGATTTATCGCGGTGGAGCCGAACAGCAGCCGTGTGTTAAATTTATTTGGCACGTACATCGGTACGGTGAAAGAAAGCGGCTTTTTTTACATCAATCCGTTTTACAGCCGAAAAAAGGTATCTCAGCGGGCGGTTACACTCGACGTGCCGACCATCAAAGTAAACGACAAACAAGGCAATCCGATCATGATTGGCGCTGTGGTGATGTACCGTGTGAAGGACACCTACAAAGCGGCGTTCGATGTAGAGAACTACCCGGAGTTTGTAAAAATTCAGAGTGAAGCGGCAATTCGGAAACTTGCAGGCCATTATTCCTACGACAACATCGAAGACGAAAGCGCATCGGTTACCCTCCGCACCAATTCAGATGAGGTGAACCATCAGTTGGTTGAGGAGATCAGCGAGCGACTACAGATTGCAGGTATTGAGATCATCGAAGCGCGGATCAACAACCTGGCGTATGCCACTGAAATTGCACAGGCTATGTTGCAGCGTCAGCAAGCTACTGCCATTGTTGCCGCGCGCAGTAAAATTGTGGAAGGCGCCGTTGGTATGGTTGAAATGGCCCTTGAACAACTTTCCCGCAAACAAATCATCGATTTGGATGAGGAGAAAAAAGCGGCTATGGTAAGCAACTTGCTAGTGGTGCTGTGCGGCGATAGAAATGCCCAACCCGTAGTCAATACCGGAACGTTGCATCAATAAAAACCGGTTTCCTGAGGCTGTTTCAAAAGTAGTATTCCCGCAGAAACGCAGAGAACGAAGGATCAATGAACTTGTGAGACAGCCTCGGGAAATACAAATATTACAAACTTGGCTGCAAAAAAAACATTCGTTCTTCGCCTTGATGAGGCCGCCTATGCTGCATTGGAGAAGTGGGCGGCTGATGAATTTCGCAGTGTCAATGGGCAACTGGAGTGGATTATTGACCGCTCTTTGAGGGAGGCCGGGCGCACCAAAATAGCAGTTAAAACCGAAGGTAAGGACACTGAAAATCCGAAGGAAGATGAAAAAGCTTGAGGTTACAATAATTTAATCCGGAATCATCCGCCGCAACGATCAATCTAAATGTACCTTTGCTTTTTCTTTTGAAAACCTCTTTGCGCGCGCATGGCCCACTTGTTGCCTAAGATCAGCGTCGTCATTCCCTGCCGGAATGAAGCCAAATACATCGCCGCCACCCTGGCGCAATTCGAACCGCTGATTGATTCCTACAACCTGGAAATCATTGTTTCGGATGGAAACAGCATCGATGAAACGGCAGAAATTGTACGCCGTTTTTCCGAAAAATATCCCGGGAGGGTCATTTTTGCTCAAAAACCCGGCAAACAAAACATTGCCATTGGTCGCAATTACGGCGCTTCGCAAGCCAGCGGCGATTTACTTTTCCACACCGACGCAGACGTGAGGATTCCCAATCCGGAACGATTTTTTCAAACCGTCAGGAAAACTTTTGAAAACCCCCAAACCGTGGCCGCCACCGTGCCGATCTGGATATATCCTGAAGAAGCACGAATCGACGATAAAATTTACCATGTTTTGATGAACCTGGTCATCCGGCTTTCTTTTTTCGTGCGCGTTTATTTAGCCAAAGGCGAATGCGAATTAGTGCGTCGGGAAGTATTTGAACGCATCGGCGGATACAGTGAACATTTGATTGCCGGCGAAGATTGCAACCTGTTTTACCGCCTGCAAAAAGAAGGAAAAATTGCCTACCTCCATCGGTTGAAAGTTTACCATTCCCCCCGCCGTTTCAGGGAATACGGTTATATCCGCCTCACCCTGATTTATTTCAGGGAAGGACTGTGGATGTTGCTTGGAAGAAAATCCTACGTGAAAGAGTGGAAAGCCATTCGATAGGGTAGGGGCCGGGATCAATACCTGGCGATGTATTTGTCGAGTACAGGGATTATTTGAAATTTGACTTCCTTAGCCGGATTGGGTTCATCGAGCGCTGCCCGCAGCTCCATTAGGGCCGGTTTATAATCAATACCTGTATTTTTAAACCGATCGATCGTTTTCAGAATCCTTTCAATTTCGTAGGAAAATTGATCCGCGTAGAAATGCGCGCCGTGGCTGCCTTTAGCAATCCTTGAACGGATTTTTTTGGCGGCATTAAAAGTGCCACGCCGTACGGGCTCTGCCATTACCTGCTGATCGTCCACCGGGTTGGAGGCCAAAAATGTAAAAGCTTCCAAGGCGGCGTTTTCATTGTCGAGGTATTTGATCAAATCCTGTTGCCAGTTCGGATTTGATTTGATCTTTGCAAGCGCGCGTTCACGCACGTCCTGATCGTGGTTAAAATCGGTGAACACAATGATGTTGATAAAACTTTTGTTGGCGTCAGTTGAATCGATTTGCTTCAAATGATCCTGATGGTATCGGGCCTGGTCAGCCTGCATTTCTGCTATCCGTGCTTGAGCATTGCTGTTGCTTTGTGAAATGAAACCCCCGATCGTTGATATAACCCCTAAGATTCCTATTACCCAACCGGTGATTAGAGCAGCCTGATATGTGATAGGAGGAATGATGGAACGCAAACCTTCATTCAGCAAAACGGCGCTGGTAAATATCCAGATCAAAGGAAGCAAAGCCGGTACGAAAGCAGAAAAAACCTTTAGCAAAGCGGGGGTTGGACCGGCCTCATATTTAAAAACTGCACTCATGGCATTGGTAGCCACCATCGCCAGCACACCGCCCCAAACCACCAGGTTCCTGGAGCCTGGGCTTAACGTAAGCCATTGAAACCCTCCTTTATGGGCAATGACGCCGGTAATGATCAGCATACACGCCAACATAACCACATTAAATAAGATAAGGCCCATAGCGTATCCGCCCACCGCATCACCGCTGTTTGGAGGTGTCTTTCCAAATACCTGTGAAATCGTAAGTACAGAGAGAAGCGCAAGAATGACGAGAAAGATGTTTCCGAGTATTGACATGGTTTAATTATTCGATTTTTCGATTGGGTCGATTTTTCGATTAGTAAATTCCGTGCTATTCAGTATTCGTATTATCCAGTAATCGACCCAATCGAATAATCGAATAATCGATCCAATCGAATAATCGAATAATCGACCCAATCGAATAATCGAATAATCGACCCAATCGAATAATCGAATCAATCTATCAATTTCTCCAGCCTTATGCCCCGTGATCCTTTAATCAAAACAAGCGTGTTTGCCAGATTTTGTTTATCGAACCAGGCTTTACAAGCCAGGTTATCCTTGAAATGAAG
>JAEUUR010000417.1 GCA_016787465.1 Saprospiraceae bacterium
ATGGTCGTTTGAGCTTGCACACTGAGTACAGCAAGCATCAACAACTGAATGAACAGTAGGAGTTTTTTCATACGATTGTGTTTTTGAAAATTGGAACAAAATTTTAAAAACTGCTTTTTTCTTGAGCAAATATGAAGCGTCCAAACCCTTCACAGTTAATTTTATACCACAACACGACTACGACAACTCAAAAAAAACACTACGACAAGTCTACACAAACACTACCATAATTCCCTCAAATCAAGTTGTATATTTGCCCACAGATTCCACTTGATGAAAAAACTTCATTGCAATCAAATTAAGGTATTGCTATTGGTGTTCATGCTGCTTGCACAGGGTGAAGGAGTCGCGCAAAACACCAACCTGGGCATTCCGCCGATTCGCAATTTTCCTAAAAAAATCTACAAAGCCGGCACGCAAAACTGGGACGCTACCCAACTCGAAAACGGCGTTTTGTTTTTTGCCAACAATGAAGGTTTATTGCAATTCGACGGCTACTACTGGAGGTGTTATCCGGTAGCCAACAAAACCGTCGTACGCGCCGTAGCTGCCGATACTACCGGTCGGGTATTCGTAGGCGCACAAAGCGAATTAGGCTACTTCTTTCCTTCTGAAAATGGTCGACTCACCTACCACTCATTAACCGGTCTTTTGCCTTCGGACAAAAAAAACTTTGAGGATGTATGGGACATTGAGATCGATGGGAAATCTGTATTTTTCAGAACCAACCAATCGATCCTGAAATATTCCAACGGGCAAATTGAAGTGTATGAACCCGGCGGGTCGATCAATGCGATGGTGCGCACTCCGGTTGGTTTGATCATTCAGCGAAACTTTTCAGATATTCTCCGACTCGAACAAGGCGCCTTTCAACCGCTGTTTCAGCTACCCGAACTGAAAAGCGCCATTACCGGCAAAATGAACTGGAAAGGAGATACCCTCCTGGTTAGTTCCTTGAAAAATGGACTCTTTTATCTTTCGAATGGGAAAATGGCCCCCTGGCCGACTGCCCATGACGCTTTTTTCAAGGAAAAAAGAATTTATTGCGCCACCGCCTTACCCAATGGCCAGTTAGCGCTTGGCACTTCGCTGGCAGGCATCTGTGTGATCGATCAGTACAAGCGAATATTCCGGCGCCTGGATAAAAGCAAAGGCATTCAAAACAACAACGTACTGCACACCTTTGCCGACCGATCCGGAAATTTATGGCTGGGACTGGATAATGGGATCGATTGTGTGGTGCTTCAATCGCCGTTTACCACTATTATACCAGACGCAGAGCTACAGGGTACGGCTTATGCGGCATCGGTATATAGCGGCAATTTATTTTTGGGCGTCTCCAATGGCGTGTACCAAACCCCTTGGTTGAATTATTACAACCCGGAAAAATCGCCGGTTTTTAAAAAAATGAATGCTACCGACGGCCAGGTGTGGAACCTGGCTCAGATAGACAACGTCTTGCTGTTGGGGCACCATGAAGGGTGTTTTAAACTCACCGAAAATACATGTGTACCCATTTCCACAGAACCGGGCGCCTGGACGTTCGTTCGGCTTACAGATCAATATGTACTCGGTGGCGCCTATTCCGGCCTGGTTTTATATCGAAAATCAGGCAACGACTGGGTATTCGATCAGAAATTGGATGGACTGAATGAGTCATGCCGGTTCATGGTGAAAGATATGGATGGCGCTATTTGGGTAGCGCATCCGTACCGCGGCTTGTATCGCGTCGAGTGGTCTGAATCGAAAAAAAGTGAAATCAAAGTGGCGTTTTTCGATACCCGGCAGGGGCTTCCATCCAATCTGAACAATTTTGTGTTCCAGGTAGCGTCACGCGCGGTGTTTGCCACGGAAAACGGCGTCTACCGGTTCGACAAGCAAAAGGGACTATTTTCGCCCGATGAAGATTTTGAACGAACCCTTGGCAAAGGAAGCAGGGTGCGGTATTTGAAAGAAGACACAAAGGGTCATATCTGGTTTGTTGCCGACAAAGAGGTAGGGCTTTTGGAAGTAGATGATCTTGGTTTAAAAAAAGAGGTACGCAAAAAGGTGTTTCCGGAATTGGCGGAAAAATTGGTTGCCGGATTTGAATTTATTTATCCTCAGAGTGAAAATGATGTTTTTTTTGGAGCGGAACACGGGTTTATCCATTACAACGCAGCTAAAAAGGAAAGTCTAGATACCACGTTGCAATTGGTATTGAGTCAGGTGATGGTAAGAAACCATACAAGAGATTCAATGTTGTTCGGAGGCTTTTTCGTTCAAAACGGTAGCCTGACAACACAACAAAACCCCGATGGACTGCCTATGCTGGATGCCGGAATCAACGATTTGTTGTTTTGTTATACCACCACCACCTTCGACGATCCGGCATATGTACAGTACCGGTTCAGGTTGCTTGGGCTTTCCGACTCCTGGTCGGAATGGTCGGCTGAACACGCACGTAATTTTACCAGCCTTGCTCCGGGCAGCTATACTTTTGAAGTGCAGGCTTGCCAAACGGGCGGGAAAGAAAGTTCCATTGTCCGCTTTTCCTTCCGCATACGCCCACCCTGGTACGCCGGTACGATTGCCTATTCCATTTATACGCTTCTCATCCTTGGCATATTTGTGGGATTCCTGTTGCGTCAACGACGGAAATTTGAATACGAAAAAGAACACCTGACGGTGCAGCACATGCAAATCACGGCCGAGCAGCAAAAAGAGGTAGAAAAATCGAAAGCGGCCATGTCGCACCTGTTGAATGAAAAGCTGGAAGCAGAAATTCAGTTCAAAAACAAGGAGCTCGCTACTGCCACCATGCACCTGGTGCAAAAAGGTGAAATTTTGCAAACGGTGCAGGAAAACCTGGGCCAAATTCTGGCTAAATCAACCAATCCGGCCGTAAAAAAAGAAATCCAGCAATTGCTCAACTTGCTCAATTACGACGCCAAACTGGACGAAGATTGGGAACAGTTCGCCGTCCATTTTGATCAGGTGCACGTGGATTTTTTGAAACGGCTTCGAGAAAAACACCCGCAACTAAGCGCCATCGACCACAAGCTTTGCGCGTATCTGCGCATGAACCTAACCACCAAGGAAATTGCGCCGCTCATGAATATTTCCGTTCGAGGGGTGGAGGCCAGCCGCTACCGTTTGCGGAAAAAACTCGGTTTACCTAACGATGCCAACCTGACGGAGGCCATTGCCGATTTGTAAAATTTGAACAGTCGGGCTACTTTTTACCTTGCATGACTTGTTCGTAGGCTTCGTTGATTTTTTGGAATTTCTCCTTGGCTCTTCGCTGTTCCTCGACCGAAGCGCCAGAGGCGGCAATTTTATCCGGGTGCCAGTTCATGGCCAGGGCGCGGTACTTCTTTTTGATCAACTCTTTGGAATCGGAAGGTGAAGCACCGAGTTCTTTGTAATATTGATCGAGTTGGGTAGGTGCAGCATGGCGCTGGGTTTGGGTATGATAATAACGGTTTTTGATGCGCTCATACTGGAGTCGACCGATGTGAAAAATACCGGCAGCACGCAACAGCAATTCCTCTTCCCTGGGGTGCAATCCGCCGTCGGCAGCGGCGGTGGCAAAAAGCAGGTGCATCATTTCATCCACCTGGTGGCGATCGCTTCTGAAGTCTTCATAAAACGAACGAGCGTAGTTGTCAAAACTTTCCGATGAATCCTTTGATTGTTTCCACACCTTGATGGCTTCGGCGCGCCCGCGATCGCTCATCCGAAAGTGGTTGCGCATCAGTTTTTCCATGTGTGCGATTTCATATTGTGAAACTGCGCCATCCGATTTGGCAATTTTGGCGCAAAGCCTGAACACATGGTATAAAAACTCGTTTTGGCGCCTTTTGTGGGCATTCAGCACACGATGTGAATCCGCGCGCTCGCGGGGCAAATCGAACATATAATGGCCTGCCAATGAACCGACTATAAACCCAAGCAAGCCGCCAAGCGGTACGTTCATCAGGTCAAAGATGATCATGCCTAAGATTCCGAACAGAAGTTTGCCTTTAAGTTCCACGGGGCAAAAATAAAGAAAGCGGATGATTGTAATTGATCCGATTGTTCCGATTGATTCGAAAAACGCGGCTTGATTCGCGGATTGGCCGGATTAAGGGATTGAATAGATTTTTTATAATCAATATTCGAATCAATCGGATCATTCGAACCAATCGAATCAATTCAATCAATGTTGAACATCCACAAATCCAAACCGCTGCACATCAAACAAACCCAAATCAGTCATTTTAAGTTTGGGTATCACCGGGAGAGCGAGAAACGACAAGGACATGAACGGTGCGCGCAGTGGGCAACCCAATTTGTTTTTCACCCACACATCGAGTTCCGAGTATTGTCGCGCGAGTTCCCAGCCGTCAAGCTGACTCATCAATCCGGCAATGGGTAACGCCAGTACGCGGGTATCGGCGGCTCCGTCGGTAGCGCTGATTCCTCCTTTCGCTTCAATGACCGCGTTGACAGCCTGGGCCAGGCTGTCCGGACTGACGCCCACTGCAACGATGTTGTGCGAATCGTGGGCAACGCTGCTGGCCAAAGCGCCTTGTCGGAGGCCCACCCCATGCACCAGCCCCATCGCCGGGCGGGCATTGGGGGCATAACGGTTCACCACCGTGATATACAAAATGTCTCTTTCAATATCCGATTGCAGGTAGCCTTCCGGAGAAACATTTACCTCTAACTCCTCCGATCCGGTGACGATTTCACCGTCAAAAACCCGGATGACGCGGCATGGCTTGCCGGTTTCGCCGGGCATATAAAAATCGTCGGGGCGGCGCAGGTTTGTTGCAAATTGATTGGGGGCCGTTGCTTCCAGTCGGGGTAACAAGGTAGCGCCTTGGTCCGACACCTGCTCACCGCTAATCCAGGCTGCTTTCACCTTGAAATGGGTCAAATCATCCACCAGCACAAAATCGGCCGGGTCGCCTTCGCGCAACAACCCCAACGGGAGCCGGTAGTGTTCCACCGGATTGATGCAGGCGGCGCGCAACACATCGAACAAGTCGCAGCCTTTGGCGATGGCACGCGCTGCCAGGGCATTGATGTGTCCGTTTACCAAATCGTCGGGATGTTTATCATCGCTGCAAAACATGACCTGTTGGGGAAATTCCTTGATCAGTGGCCACAAGGCTTCGAAGTTGCGGGCGGCGCTGCCTTCCCGAATCAGGATTTTAACGCCTAACAAAGCCTTTTCCCGGCCTTCTTCGTAGGTAAAACACTCGTGGTCGGTGGTGATACCGGCCTCGAAATAACGCCGGGCGTCGTCGCCCCGGAGCCCGGGCGCATGGCCGTCGATGGGTTTGCCAATCTGCTTTGCTGCCTCTATTTTGGCCATCACCTGCGGGTCGGCGAACAACACGCCTGGGAAATTCATCATTTCAGATAAATAACCGATCGCCGGATTTTGTAACAATTGCGCTACCTCTGCCGCATCCATAACGGCCCCGGCCGTTTCAAAGGAGGTTGCCGGGACGCACGACGGCGCGCCGAAGCAAAATTTCAAAGGCGTACGCTCGGCATCGCGGAGCATGTATTCCACCCCGGCGCTCCCCAATACATTGGCAATTTCGTGGGGGTCTGAAACGGTGGCTACCGTGCCATGCACCACTGCCATGCGGGCAAATTCGCTGGGCGGCAACATGCTGCTTTCGATATGCACATGCGCATCCACAAAGCCGGGAATCAGGTACCCGGCGCCTTCAGGCGCGTGCGCCAGCTCGCGTATGCGCGCGATGCGGCCGTTTTCGAGGGTGATTTCAGCGGGGAAAATGCGGCGATTGTGCAGGTCGACAAGGTTGGTATGTATCATTGATTCGATTGTTCCGATTGATTCGATTGTTCCGATTTATAGACCTTTAGCTGCGTAGGGATTCCCTTTCGACAAAATTGTTGAGACAACTTCATTGCGGCAAACCCTTTCATTAACTTTGCAAAACTATTTATAAAGCATGACTCTCAAAGGTTAATTCAACCCATATTCGGAATAACCGAACCATTCGAAACAATCGAAACCAATCCATGATGTATTTCCTACACGGCGCCCTCGGCTCAGCTGCACAATTTAACGCCATTCAACCATTGATACAGGGAACTGCGCTCGACTTCCCCGGCCATGGCCGCAAAACCGTTACCGAGCCGTTTTCATTGCGTCTTTTTGCTCAATTGGTGTTGGACGAAATCAATGCCAGCGGCGAAGATCAAGTCGAAATTTTCGGATACAGCATGGGCGGTTATGTGGCCTTATACCTGGCGGCACATTTCCCCGAACGAATCCGTTCCGTCATCACGCTCGGCACCAAGTTGGAGTGGTCGCCGGAAGTAGCGGCCGGAATGAACCGGATGTTCGATCCGGAAAAAATAGAAGCCAAAGTACCCGCATTTGCTGCCGTCTTAGCGGAAACGCATGTCGATTGGAAGGCGGTTTGCCGGGAAACAGCCGCGTTTCTGGAGGTTTTAGGCAATGGAGGAGGACTAACCGATGCCGATTTCGGGCGCATCCAATGTCCGGTTGTCATCGGCTGGGGCGATCAGGATCATGTGGTCACAGAGGCGGAAAGCAGGCGCGTGGCCGGTTTGATTCCGCAAGGGAAGCTGGAAATTCTGCCCGATGTCAAACATGTTTTTGAACAAAACGACCCCGAATCAATCAAAATCTTTGTCGATCGGGTAAGCAAAGGTTGAATGTACGCCATCGAAAAAATTGTTTCGAAACCACTTGCATCTTCCCGAAAAATTCCTTTAATTTTGAATACCCCAATCGAATCAATCGAATCATTCGCATCAATCGAGTCAATCACATGTCACTCCAACACGCCGCTCAAGCATTAAAAAAATTCTTTGGTTACGATCGTTTTCGACCGCTGCAGGCCGAGATCATTCAAGCCGTTTATGACCGACGCGATACGCTGGTGCTGATGCCCACGGGCGGAGGCAAAAGTGTATGTTATCAAATTCCGGCAGTCACACAGGATGGCACTGCCATCGTCGTCAGCCCGCTCATCGCCTTAATGAAAGATCAGGTGGAAGGATTGAGCGCCAACGGCATCCCGGCCGCCTTCATCAACAGCTCGCTTGATGCCGACCAAATACGTCGCATTGAAGACGCTGCATTGAAAGGGCACATCAAAATATTGTACGTCAGTCCGGAAAAACTGGTTTCCCAAAGTTTCCAGCCATTGTTGAAACGCCTCAAAATCAACCTTTTTGCGATCGACGAAGCGCACTGTATTTCCTCCTGGGGCCACGATTTCAGACCGGAATACACCCAGTTAAAATTTCTCAAAGAGCAATATCCGGAGGTGCCGATTATCGCCCTGACGGCTACGGCCGACAAGCTCACCCGGAAAGACATTCTCACCCAACTGAACCTCGACAACCCCGCTGTTTTTATCGCTTCCTTTGATCGACCCAACATCAACCTGACTGTGGCGCCCGGGCAAAAACGATTCGAACAGATCCTGTCATTTTTAAAAGAACGGCCCAACCAGGCTGGCATCATCTACTGCCTTTCCAGAAAAGGTTGCGAAGGATTGGCGGAAAAACTTCTGCAACGCGGATTCAAAGCCGCCTACTACCATGCCGATATGCCCCAGGCCAAACGCAGCAAAACCCAGGAGGATTTTATCAACGACCGCGTGAACATTGTATGCGCTACCATTGCCTTCGGCATGGGAATCGACAAGAGCAATGTCCGGTTTGTGGTGCATTACAACCTGCCCCGCAACATGGAAGGATATTACCAGGAGATCGGGCGGGCGGGCCGCGATGGGCTTTCCGCCTCGGCATTGTTGTTTTTCAGTTATGCCGATGTGATGTCGTACCGCGATATGTTCGAGCAATCGGAAGCCTCTGCGGAGCAAAAAGCGCTTAAAATTGCCAAGCTGGAGCGCATGTTCCAATTCGCTGAGGCGTTGGTTTGTCGGCGAAAAACAGTGCTCAATTATTTCGGAGAAAGTTACGACAGCAGCTGCGGAAACTGCGATGTTTGTAAAAACCCGCCCAAACAATTCGACGGCACAGTAGCTGTCCAAAAGGCGCTTTCGGCAATTACCAGAACAGAGGAAAAAGTCGGCATGACGCTGCTGGTGGATATTCTTCGCGGAAGCAGCCGGCGGGAAATTTTTGAAAACAACTACCACCAGATCAAAACCTACGGCGCCGGCAAGGAATACACCTACGACGACTGGATGTACCTGCTCCTTCAAATGATGCACCTGGGATTGGTGGAAATCGCTTATGATGATCACCACCGCATGCGGGTAACCGAAACCGGCAAAAAGGTGCTGTTTGAAGGCAAAAAAGTACCGTTGGCTATGCCGCAGGCGAAAGAAAAAGTAGATGCCCGGGCGCCCAAAACGGTTGAAAAATCGCAAGCCCAAATCAATCGGGAAGAGCTGTTCGAGCGGTTGTCGCAACTACGCAAACTCGTGGCTCAAAAACAGGGTGTGCCGCCGTATCTGGTGTTCAGCGATGCCACGCTCGAAGCCATGGCGGATCAGCGACCGTATACCGACGATGCTATGAAAAACATTTCCGGTGTTGGCGAACGCAAGTTGCAGTTGTTCGGCGATGCGTTTATTGCGGAAATCAGGAAATTCATGATCGAAAAAACCAATGAAGGTCAGCGCCTCGTCGGTGCTACCACACTGGTATCGTTCGATTTATACAAAAATGGGAAATCCATCGAAGAGATCGCGTCGGAAAGAAACATTCAGGCCAGAACCGTATTGAACCATTTGGCAGAAATGTATGAGATGGGAGAGTCGATTGACATTCGGCAATGGCTTTCTGCTGAAGCCTCCGATATGATTTGCGGCGCGCTGCCTCTTTTTGAAGAACCGTATCAAATGAGGTCGATTTTTGAACATTTCAACGAAAAATTCACCTTCGACCAAATCCGCCTGGCAATTGCTGAATACCGAAAAGCGTCCAACACCGCCAAGGTGAAGTCGTAAAAATCCATTGGAGCTCCAGTCCAAGAAAAAAGCGGATTCCGGTTGTAACACATTGGCACATCCTGCTACTAATATAGGTAAACCTTGTGGTCTTGGAACAAGAAAAACATCAATTTGTCAGCATTCTCGCAGAATACCAGGCAATTATCCACAAAATCTGCAGGGCATTTTGTCCCAATCCGGACGACCGCCAGGATTTGTTCCAGGAAATAACGCTCCATCTCTGGCGGTCGTTTTCCACGTTTAAAGGCGACTCAAAAATCAGCACCTGGATCTACCGGGTTTCGCTCAATGTGGCAATTGCTGGCGCACGCAAAAAACGGCCACTTACGGAAGAAATCAGCAGCACACATTCCAACATTCCAGAAGACGATCGACGCCAGGAGGAGGAACAAATCGAGGCGATGTTTCGAGTCATTTACTCCTTGTCCGACATCGAAAAAGCCATTACCCTGTTGTATTTTGAAAATAAAACGTCGGGTGAAATCGCCGCGTTAACCGGCATTTCCAGCGAAAACGTTCGGGTTAAATTACACCGGATTCGAGATAAAATCCGAAAACAATTGAGTAACTATGAAAAATGAATTGGAAGCAATGAAACAAGTTTGGCAATCCACCCAGGTCTCAGCTGTTCCGGAAGACAAACTGGGTACTCTACTGGTTAAAAAAAGCGTCAACATGCTGACCCGTTTGAGAAACAACCTATTGATTGAGGCAGCTACCGCACTTGCCGTCGTCCTGTATCTGCTTTGGCTTTTTTTCAACGAGCCCCAGCAGCAAGCCCGCTATGCGCTCGTCCAGGTGCTTTTTCTGATCATACCAACCTTCGTTTTTTATTATTATGGTTGGCAGAACTTGCGCGCCGGAATTCGGATGACCGGCAGCTTGAAGGAGAGCCTTCTTGCTGCGATTCAATTTTGGAGCAAGGCGCTCAAAATTTATTATTGGGGCGGCTTGCTGCTGTTACCCGTTCTGTTTGTATCGGCTAGGTGGTATCGGCTCAGCACAATGGCCACAGGACAGTTAGGTTTTTTTACTGGCTCCACCCTAATGATCTGGGTAAAATCGTTGGCAGCTTTCTTGATCGTGGCAATCGTGCTTTGGGGGCTTGTCTGGCTCTCTTATGGCATGTATTTGAAAAGGCTGAAAAAATGCCTTGAAGAGTTAAATAATCAAGTTGATTGAGGTTGTTGGAGAATTTCTTTTCAAAACCGGTAAGAAATCAGGGTATCGAGCGATTTGTTATCAGCACCCCAAGGATGAAACCGATTGCTCACCACCTTTCTAAACTGCTTGGTTATGAAAAAATTATTGCGAACTCCCGGCAGCCCCATCCAACCCAAACACCTGTTGTTCATCCTATGTATATCCGTTTGCCTGCCCAACTATGTTTTTGCTCAGGAGCCGACTTCAAAGCCGTTAGCTGAGTTAAAAAAAGACGCAGAATCAGCCAAAAAAGCAGCGGAGGATGAAATCAAAAAAACAGATTACGACTGCGACAAGATTGTAAAAGCGATTGCCGATGCTCAAAAGGCAAAAAGCGAAATTGAAAAACAGGAGCCTAAAGCGCCTGCGGAGCCTGCCAAAGATGCAAAAAACGATGTAAAAGATAAATACAAAAAGGACAAAGCTGCTTACGACAAAGCGAAGGCTGATTACGATAAAGCGAAAACCGCTGCCGATAATGCAGTTGCTGCCGCCCGAAAATGTGCCCACGGCTTGGCAACTGCCGATGAAATCGTAGCAAAGCTGGAAGAAATGAAGAAGAAAATCGATTCCAGGCTCACTCTTGACGATCAAAACAGAATTAAAAAGATCATTGACGGTTTGATTGAACGCGCTAAAGAAAGCGCCGAGGAAAACCCTTGCGGCCCCACCGAAGTGCGTGACGAAGTAAATGATGAACTGGCCGATAAATACGAGGACAATGAATTTGAAAAGGATCCGAAAATCAGGGAACTGATCAAAAAATGGTTTGAAGATAATTTCGGAATCGATGTAACTGGCGAGGGAAATAACAAACGCAAACAACCCCGCATCGAGCGTGATTCGAAAAGAAAAAGTCGCGGATTCACCCATATTTCAGTTCAGCCCCAGCGGCCAGAATCCGGGCCATATTTCACCATCGCAGGCAGTGCGTTTTATCCGTTAAATAATCCCAATGACATATTAATCGATGCCGGTAGTTTGAATAATATGCTGTTCCGCCCAGAGACATTCAGCAGTTTGTACGAAAAATTCGGCGGCGAGTTTATTCCCGGCGACATTTCAGGGTCACAATCAACAGCTTTCTCTTTGACGGCATCGAAAAAGATCTTGCCGGGGCTTTCTTTGGGTTGGGGGAATGGTCGCGGTTTGGAATTCGACACCCGGCTGCATTACGTACAACAACAATGGAGCGGCTCGTTCCCAGTAATGGTATTTCCACAAAATCAATCCAATCCATACGTCGAAACCGGGCAACTTTCAGCTAACGCCACCGGACTGCTCACTGATCTCAACGCAAGCTGGTTGATCGGAACAGGCCAGCTTCAACCTTTCCTGGGTGGTGGCGTGCGGGTTCAATGGCCAATTTCCCATGAAAGCTCAGGAACACTGGCTGGTGTATCTTTTCCAGTTGAAATGGCGCCGCCTGGAACGGATTTTTCAGTTGTCGGCGGAGCGGGCCTTCGGCTGAGCTTGGGTCGCGGAGGCTTTGTAACATTTGGTGGTCAATACGGTAAATTGCCAGGCGGCGGTTATTCAGCAGCATTGGAAGGGCGAATTGGTTTGACGTTGGGTGGCGCCCGCAAACCATCACCGACACCACCCGTTATTTCCGGGAAAATAGACGATGCATTTATTACCAATATCAAAACGACGTCTGGCGAAGGATATACCCAACTTCAATTTTCATTGGCAATCAATCCGGCAGCAGATGCAATGAATTTGAACCCGGAAATCATACTGACCAACGACGGCGAAGTATATGGAAGGTATCGTTTGGGAAAACACGGCATTCCTTCCGGAGAATGTTGCGACGGCTCGACAAGTTGCAATAAAGGGAAAGTACCAGAAGGGTTTAGCCGTTGGGAATGTCAGGGAATCTGCACCGACGACCAAAACAAAGGAACTTATGAGTGTGTCTTGTTCAAGGATATGAACTTTTTGTTGCCCGATCCGGGCGGTCAAAATTGGTCGGTAGAAGTGGTTTTGCCTTCCCAAATTGATGAAAATCAGGATCCATTGCGAAAAAACAACCTCGAGCAATTATATCAAGATGATCTGGAACCGCATTTAGCGCGTATTCCGCTCGACTGCCCACAGGAAGCGGCCGTGGTCAATCTCAACGTTTGTGCCACTTCTGCGCAGGATGCAGAAAACAAGGCGGTCACCCGGTTAAAAGGCAGATATGTTTGCGGCACGCCTTGCGAATTAAAAATCAGTGTCAAAGCAGGCGCGGCATTGGGTGATTGCGAAGAAAATGGTCAAAAAGGAAAGCTTTATTCGGTTCAGGCAACCATGAGTTGTGAATAGATCGTTGAACCTCAAGGCGACAAAACCTGATTTTTTGTTTTTCAGGGTGTGAGAATAATGGTGTAAATGCCTCTGCGGGCTACAGTATTGTAAATTGTTTTCCACAAGGAGTTACAAGAGTTACATGAGGTGCAGGAGTTTTTTAGATACTCTTGTTACTCCTGTAACTCTTGTAACTCCTTGTGAAAAAAACAACCAATTTTATGGTTTGTATACTTTAAACCAGAGATGACTCAAGTTTGATGCGACCCTCTCAACAGATGGGTACATAAATAAAACGGGCATTTTTTGATAACAAGTTATTGATGTAAAGATGTGTAGAAACCGTAGCTCTACAGATCAAGCTGCTTTTTCATGCAGTCCAAATGGGGGTACAGTATCCGGATAGTCACTTTCTTTTTTAATCCTAATCGTCTGAATTCGAACAGGAAGAAACGGTGTTGATTGAACTTTTCGGGATCGACGGCAAGCTGATTACCGTCCAAACCAGAACCATTCCGGGTGGCAAAAGCCAGATTGAATTCAGCCGGGAAACCTTGCAACAGCGGTCAGTCGTTATTTACCGCATCACCGGTGAAGGCTGGAGCGCTTCCGGGAAATTAATCCGGCAGTAGTAACAGCTCGTCTCCTTCGCTCTTACTTTCAAGTCAGGATATGCGAAACGTTCTGCGGATTCTGCTGGCGGCTAACCTCTTGAAACTCCGGGAAAATTGAACCCGATCTGGAGTGCGCTCGAAACATCGCGGGCAATCGGAGTGAAAATTCACATTTTTCTCTCCTTTTGCAAACAAATATTCCATTCTGCGGTTCCTCATGGTGTAGGAACTGCCTACATTTGCGCGAATTTTGACCAAAACTATTAGCATGGCCTCCACGATATTCGATTTAAAAATGTTGAAGGCGTTTTACGCCAATTTCCCGGCCCGTGTCGATGCGGCAAAAGCCAAACTCAAACGGCCACTTACCCTTTCAGAAAAAATCCTGTTTGCTCACTTACACACCGATAATCCGCTTGCCGATTACAAACGCGGTAGCGATTATGTGTTTTTCCAGGTCGATCGCGTAGCGATGCAGGATGCCACAGCCCAAATGGCGCTGCTGCAATTCATGACCTGCGGGCGCAAAAAAGTAGCGGTGCCCAGCACCGTGCATTGCGACCACCTCATTACAGCCGAAGTTGGCGCTGCCAAAGACATGGTTGTGGCCCTCGATAAAAACAAAGAGGTGTTTGATTTTCTCGGTTCCGTTTCCCAAAAATACGGCATCGGTTTTTGGAAACCCGGCGCAGGTATCATCCACCAGATCGTGCTTGAAAACTATGGCTTCCCGGGGGGCATGATGATCGGCACCGACTCGCACACCGTAAATGCCGGCGGCCTCGGTATGGTAGCCATCGGCGTGGGTGGCGCCGACGCTGTTGACGCCATGAGCGGCATGGCATGGGAACTTCAAATGCCCAAGCTCATCGGTGTGAAACTTACCGGCAAATTGCGCGGCTGGAGCTCTCCTAAAGACGTTATCCTGAAAGTAGCCGGCATCCTCACCGTGAAAGGCGGCACCGGCGCTATTGTGGAATACTTCGGCCCTGGCGCGCAAAGTATGAGCGCAACCGGCAAAGGAACCATTTGTAACATGGGTGCGGAAATCGGCGCTACCACCTCAACGTTCGGCTACGATAAATCCATGGCGCGTTACCTGAAAGCCACCGGACGCAGCAAAATTGCCAACATGTGCAATAAAATTGCGCCCTACCTCACCGGCGATGCCGAATGCTACGCCAACCCGGAGAAATACTTCGACCAGGTAATCGAAATCGATTTGAGCAAACTCGAACCGCATATCAACGGCCCGTTCACGCCAGACCTGGCCTGGCCGTTGTCGAAATTCGCCGCTGCCGTTAAAAAGAACAAATACCCAGCAAAACTGGAAGTAGGCCTCATCGGCTCCTGCACCAACTCCAGCTATGAAGACCTCACACGCGCCGCCTCGCTCGCCCGTCAGGCTGCCGAAAAAGGTATCGAAGTGAAAGCGGAATTTACCATCACACCAGGCTCCGAACTTATCCGGTACACCGCCGAACGCGATGGATTGTTGAAAGACTTTGAAAAAATCGGCGGCGTTGTCATGGCAAATGCTTGCGGCCCCTGCATCGGACAATGGGCGCGTCACATGGACGACATGAAACGCCCGAACTCGATCATGACGTCCTTCAACCGGAACTTTACCTCCAGAAACGACGGCAACCCCAACACCCACGCTTTCGTGGCCTCTCCTGAAATCGTAACCGCATTCGCCATTGCCGGCGACTTGACCTTCAACCCCAAAAAAGGCACGCTGATCAACAAAAAAGGAGAAGCCGTTAAGCTCGACCCACCAAAAGGCATTGAATTGCCCAAAGCCGGTTTCGAAGTTAAAGACGCTGGATATGTAGCGCCCGCAAAAGGCGCTGTAAAAGTGTTGGTAGCCAAAGACAGCCAACGCCTGCAACTGCTCAAACCTTTCAAACCCATCACCAACGATGAACTGAAGGATATGCGTGTGCTGATCAAGGCCAAAGGCAAATGCACCACCGACCATATTTCTATGGCCGGCCCCTGGTTGAAATACCGCGGCCACCTGGAAAACATTTCCAACAACTGTTACATCGGCGCTGAAAACTATTTCAACGGCGAGCGCAACAAGGTGTTCAATATCGAAAAAGGTGAATACATGGAAGTGCCTGCCAGCGCACGTTTGTACCAGAAAAAAGGCATTGGAACCATCATTTTTGGGGAAGAAAACCTCGGAGAAGGATCATCTCGCGAACACGCAGCCATGGAGCCACGCTACCTGGGCGTAAAAGCAGTTGTGGTGAAATCGTTTGCCCGTATTCACCAAACCAACCTGAAAAAACAGGGAATGCTCGCACTGACTTTCGCCAATCCGTCAGACTATGACAAAGTGCGTCAGGACGACAAAGTGACCCTGCTCGGATTTGAATCATTTGCCCCAGGCAAATCACTTAAAATCCGCCTCGACCACGCCGATGGCAGCTCCGACACCTTCGAAGTGAACCACAGCTACAACGAGCAACAAATTGATTGGGTTAAATCAGGCAGCGCGCTGAACAAAATCCGGAAGGAGTTTGGTGCGAAATAAACTACCTAATTGCCGGGATTTCAGAGGCGCAAACACCTCTGGAATCCCGGTTAAAACCACCAGTTGGCGCCTACGTTCACTCCAAAAGTAGTGTGCCCCGGAAGTTTGCTGCCCTGAGCATCCGTGCGCGCAAAGTCGCCGGAAAGCGCAGGCATAGCGGCAATACTCAGCTTTTTATTCAAATGAAATTCAACACCACCAGCTAATTGGTAGCCTAACACGAAACGATTCGGGTTATTGAACTGTACCTTGTAAGC
This sequence comes from Saprospiraceae bacterium, assembly GCA_016787465.1. Lineage (GTDB taxonomy): Bacteria > Bacteroidota > Bacteroidia > Chitinophagales > Saprospiraceae > M3007. The sequence goes on from JAEUUR010000417.1 coordinate 15,875, forward strand.
ATCGCCCACCCGAAAACGCAACCTTGGATTGTCAATTTGGGATGCCGTAATTTCAAATTCATTTTTCGTGATGAAATTGCCAACCAGGCCACCGCGGACGACTGCCTGCAGACGGCTCTGGCCGAAGCGACCAACGACCGATAACGGCACTTTTATCAACTGAATACTTTCTGTGCTTTGAATGGTAGCGCCTACGCGGTCGTTTTCACCCGGAGCGCTCATGCCTGCTACCTCGGTGCGCAAACTTACTTCTGCGGAGCCCCCATAAGTGTTCAGATCGTATTCAAAACTGCGTTCCCCCATGTTTCCGCCCTGCATCAAGTGGCCCTCCCGGTATTCAAATTTGGGGTTGTGCGTTGCCGTTTTCGACAACTGCTGGTAGCCGATTCCGGTTTCAATGGCGAACCGGCGATTCAATTTTTTCCCAATGCGCAAACTCAGATCAACCGAAGGTTGCGGTCGCTCCTGATGGTTTGTAAATCGTGGCCGCAGCCCCGGACGCCGGATCGTTTGTTGTTTTTCTACAATCAAATTGGGGGTAAAAGCCAATCCCAAATACCAACCTGTGCGGGTTTTGAACGGTTTGATCGACGCCTGAACCGCTAGTGGTTGTGCAGGTGAAGATTGAAAAAGCAATGGCGTTAATTGCGGCTCAGGAAGTTCTTCGAATGTACCAAATGATAAAGAGGCTTGAGCAGCCGGCTGTGAGACTGGGGTGAGTGATTGGTTAATAACAACAGGAGCGGAAGGAGATAAAATCTCCGTTTGTTGTGTTTCAGGCGAATTGTCTGCTGTTGGCAAAATCACTTTTGAAACACTTTCAGGTTGTTGAACCGCATTGAAAGATTTTAAGCCGTTGGAAGGAAGTGACTCCGTTTGAACCGGCGGTTGATTTTGGGCAGGTTGTTGGGTTTTGGATTGTTCCTCGTTTGATTTTACAGTGGGTGCAGGAGGAATAATAGCGCCTGGAATTGATGGATTGCCGGCCAAACGCAATTTTTCTTCGTAGTAGGATTGCACACATATTAAACGCGATACCAGTAACAGGATAACCACAGCCGCCGCCATTTGCCACCGGTATCGATACCAAAAAGCAGGTTTTTGCTTTGGTATTTCCGCTGGCGGCAAGGCGCCTTCGATGCGCGACCACATGTCGCCAGAGGGGTTTTCCTCATATTCCTCGAACGATTTTTTGACGTAATCATCGAGGCGATCATCGTGTAATTTTTTATCCATAGCGATCAGGTCGTTAAACTTCCTTCGAGCAAGGCGCGAAAATGCGCTTTTGCCCGCATCAATTGTGATTTTGAGGTACCAACGGATATGTCGAGAATTTCGGCAATTTCCGGATGGGTATATCCTTCAAGGACGTACAGATTAAACACCGTTCTGAAACCAGGCGGCAACTGCTGCAGGATGTTGATCAGGTTTTTGGCGGGCGGTTCTTCCCCGTGGAATGGTTCGATATCTGCGGGTAAATCCACCCCATCCAAATCCACCATCAATGGCCCTTTTCGTTGTCGTTGAATGTGTTGCAATGCGGTGTTGACAAAAACCTTTCTTACCCAGCCTTCAAAATTTCCGGCGCCTGTGTATTGTTTCAAATCCCGGAAAACTTTCACAAACCCCTCCTGAAGGATATCCTCTGCATCCTCGCGCGTGTTGGCATAGCGCAGGCACAGGGCAAACATTTTGCCCTTAAAGCGTTCGAAGAACGCTTTTTGCGCTTTGCGGTCGCCGCGGATACAGGCCTCCATATCAGTTAGATTCATGAATTGCAGTAATTCTCTGTGTGTAGGTATGGATTATTGGGTAAGGGTTGCATTTGGGGGGAGTTTTTTTGTTTTTGGGTTTTGGTGTTTTTGTTTTTATGTGTTTTTGTGTTTTTGTGTTTTTGGGTTTTGGGGTTTTGGTGTTTTTGGGTTTTGGTTTTTGGTTTTTGGGGTTTGAGGAAGTCCAATCGAGGGGAGTATTCAGAAAAGTGTGTCACACTTTTCCAACCAACGGGTGTATGGGTCACCAAATTGATGTATCAGCTCTCATTGGATGACCTTCCAGTTAAAGGCCGGCCTTTTTCAACTCTTTTCACTTTATTGTAAGGTCAAATATAACTGTTTGAGCAAGGCTTTATCTCCTTTCCAAGCCCCCTTGGTTTTGGTCACTTTTCTCATTACCCGACGCAGGGCTTCTACTGGATTGGTTGTATAAATCATCCGGCGTATATCCGCGAGGGTGTTCAAAAACACCCAAACACAAAAACACAAAAACACCCAAACACAAAAACACAAAAACACCCAAACACAAAAACACAAAAACACAAAAACACAAAAACACAAAAACACAAAAAAATCCCCCCAAATGCAACCCTTCGATTTTAACGCAACCTTACTCTACAAACCGCATGCAAATGCAACGGCTTTTTCCGGAAAAATCAGGCCATAACAATTTAAATCAAGCAAATTATTTCAACATGAAAAAGAGTCTCAAGTTTTTCCTTCTACCGCTCATCGCGTTTTTATCCGTCATTGCTGCCTGCAACAAAGACAATACTGCCTCCGTAGATGAAACCATTGATGAAGTTTTATACAACGTTCAGGAACGCGGAGGCATGGGGCGTTACGGATGTTATGAACTGGTATTCCCGGTTACGATTCAACTGCCCGACAGCAGTACTGCGGAAGTCAACTCCTATGAAGAGTTGAAACAAACTTTGCGCAACTATTTCCAGAATAATGGTACCGGCAACCACCACGGACATCGTCCGAATATCAATTTTGTGTATCCGATATCTGTTGTGAACGAAGATGGTGAAATCATTTCAGTAGCCAACCAGGATGAACTGCTCGAATTGCGCCGCGCTTGTGCCGGCACTTTTGGCAACCACGGCCCTGGCGGACATGGCAACCACGGCCTCTCCTGTTTTGAAATTGTCTTTCCGATCACCATCGAGTTTCCGGATGGAACTACCGCAGAAGCAACTGATCGCCAATCCTTACACCAGTTGATCAGAGAATGGCGCCAAAATAACCCAGGCGTACAAGGCCGGCCGAAAATGGTTTTCCCAATTACTGTAAAAATGACCGACGACGGCAGTTTGGTGACGGTGAACAGTCGCGAAGAACTACGTGAGTTGAAAGAGAATTGCGAATAACGCAGGTTCGGCAATTGTGCAGTTCAACGGGCTTTCCATCGGGGAGGCCCGTTTTGTTTTCCGTTGATTTTCCCCGCAGAAAACGCGGATTTCCGCGCAGAGTTCGCAGAATTCGTGTCTTGATTTCTGCGAACTCTGCGAAACTTTCTGTGAGTATCTGCAGGAAAACAACATCCCAAAACGAATCCAAGCTCAGTTTTTGGCAAAAAAAAAGCGCGGGACTTTTCCCGCGCTTTTTTGAATCTTTTCAATTCTTTAAACAATACTTACACACTGCATAAGTTTATTTCCAAAACCGTGCCAAAAATCAAAAGGCCGGTATTTTTTTTAAAAAATAATTTCACCTCACCAAACTCCCCCTCCCGACAACCTCACCTCTTCATTCTTTTTGGATAGATCACCACTTCATTCCACAAACACCACCTCAAAAACACCAAAACTCTAAACCACCAAAACACTCAAAAACATAAACACCAAAACACTCAAAAACATAAACACATAAACACATAACCCCCCCCCTCACTTCTCTCCATTCGCCACTTTGCCTTCAAACAGCGCCAGGATGATGTTCCCCATATAAACGCCCAAAGCAGATTCTACAAGGGTAAGGAACATCGTCATATCCTGAAAATTGAGCATGTTGGGTGCGAAAGCTTTCAGGGAGATCAAAGCGAATACTGCAATAAAGTGACCATTGACCAGCCATTTTACCATGCCGTTAATCGGCGCCATATTCTGAGCGCCCGGGTTGGGCTCGGTGATGCTTCTGCCGAGGTACCTGAACACTGCGCCTCCATATAGGGCTGTAATAGGCGCCAGGATACCCATCAGCGAGGTAAATTCTTCCAGATCGAACCCCCTGAGCAGGTAATAGACGCCGGATAAGACGATCAGCGCAAAATGGTATATGAGGATCAGGCGCGCGATGCGCGCGCGAGGCGACAAGGGTTGCGAAGTGGATTTTTCCACTTGCAATTCGGAACTCTTGCTGGTTGTTTTCGCTTCTGAAGCCATTGTTGTAGCCACGGTCGGTGTGTTGGCAGTTGTCATCGGCGTAGGTGGTCTATAAGTCTTTTAAAAAGTCGGGCCTGGTATTCTTCCAGGTTCGTTTTGTATTTTATTTCGAGGTCTTTGTAATCGTTTTTTCGCGGAGGGAACAAAATTCCCGAACCATATTTCCCTTGAAACTCCCATGAAAGCTCTACGTCCTCTCCTTTTTGAACACCTTTGACGAAGATCCGGTGGTATTCAAAATATCCGTCGGGGCAAATTTCGTAACTCAAATGCGTAACTTCCAACACAAATTCATCGTAAGCGGTGTAGGAAGTATCCAGTTTGGCTTTCCAAATGATGGGTGTGCCTTTGTCTTTATAACAATTAACGAGCCAACGGCGCGCATTGGTACATAACTCGTTCACATTTTTTCCACGGAAAAGGTACGTATTATCTCCGGTATTAATTCCTTGAAGCGAAGTTGGCACCGACATTTCCAACATGGCGCCCGAGCGGATGTTTCGTTCTTCCACGGGAATCCGCCCTTGTTTGCTGTAAATTTTGGCCATAAAATGGGCCGGTTCATGGCAACGTACCACCACCTCTGCCTGATCTTCGTGTATTTCGGCCAAAAACGCCCATTTATGCAAAAGGCGTTCATGAAACATTTGGCCGTTTACCAGGCGATTGTTTTTTTCAAGCTTTTGCCAGGTGCATTGCAGTGAATCGCAGGTTCGGCGGCCGTTGTAAGTCGGGCGCAGATACAGCGTCACTTTGCGGTTAGAGGTTGCAATGCTGTCGGCTCGTAAAATGTGATCGAGGTGATTTCGGCGTAACCATTGGTTGAATTCCACACGCTTTTTATCAAAAAAAGATTTGTCGTTTCGCAAATCCTGGGCGGAAGCGACAGAAAGCAGGCAGGAAAGGCAGGTCAGGATGAGTAGCCGACTAGGGCAGCGTACCATGAGGATGTTTTTGTTGCGAGGAGAATACGACCAACAACAATTGCTTATTTTTAAAAGTTTCCGTTTTAACGTTTTACCAAAACACAAAAACACAAAAACACAATTAATCACACCCTCAATAATTTTTTGACCGACCTGGCGCCGGATGCGCTCTTTACCTCTACCATGTATGCGCCCGATTGAAAAGTTGACAAATCCAGGCAAATCGTTTCCCGCGTACTTTCAGCTCCTTCCATCATTAATTTTCCGGCAGCGTCGAATACACGCCACGACCATTTTTCCTGAATTTGGGTTCGAATAAATGCATAGTCATGCGCCGGGTTGGGGAACACATAAACGCTGGTATCATCGTCGTCCAGGCCTTTCCAGAGTTTGAACAAAAACAGGCCGTTTTGCATGTCGCTCGTCACAATGGTGCCCGAAGGCAGCCAGGGATAATTGCCCCAATTGCCGAAGTAGCCGTTGTAGGTAGTGTTTTGCGGGTGCGTGTCGTAGTGGTCGATCAATACCGGTTGAAGTCGGTCCCTGATATCGTACACGAGCAATCCGTCTTCGTATTGCGACACGAACAGCAGGTCGTCTTTGATGTACAGGTTGTGCGGAATGGCCTTTCGTTCGGAGTTCCAGGGTTCCTGCAGGTTATCGAGAAAGTTGCCGGCGATTTCGATTTCACCAATGGATAAGTTTTGCAGGTCGACAATTTTAATCGGCAATCCGGACGGTATTTCCTCCGTGTAATACGCGTACTTGCCATCCAGGGTGAGCCAGCTGTTGTGGTTGTACCCGCCGGTGCTGACATAGGCCAGTTGTTTGGGATTTGCCGGGTCTTTAAAATCAAATACGTAGTATCCCTCGTTTCCGGAGGAGGCATACACTGTGTCGTTTCTCACATAACAATCATGCACATACTCGCCAGGGATGATGGGATGCGCCATAAATTCGGGTGAATCAGGGTTTTTGCTGGCATCCAGCACGATGATGCCGTTGCCGGCGTTGCCGCCATTGAGGTAAATGCGGCCCGACACGGTGTCGAGTGCAATGGTGTGAATTTTTTTGAAAAAGGTGGTGTCCCAATAGGTGCGTACGATGGTGTCGCGGGCATTGGAAAGGTCGAAAATCATGAGTCCATCGTTGGAAGTACCGCCATCGGCGACGGCGTACACCCGGTTTTTATAGGATTTAAACTCGCGCGGAACCACGGTGGAGCGGCCTGCGAATTTGCCTCTCAGGGCAGGTTTGCAAGGGTCGGTTACGTCGAAAAAAAGCACGTGGGCGGCCCCGCCCACCACGGCATATTCTCTTCCCTGAACAGCAAGTCCCCAGCAACTGTTGTATTGCAGCTTCAACACGTTGGGCGAGGCGATGGGCAATGAATCATCATCCCAATGGCCGAGCAGTTCCAGTTTGAGGTTTGACTGGGCGTCTGCCAGGAAAGGGAAAATGAACAATGCAAGGAGGCAGGAGAGTTTGTTCATTATTGTTGTTGAGTTATAGGCAACCTGCGATCTATGATTGGCGTCAACGATGATCAAAGCACACAGGTTATTGGAATGAACTCATTCCGGCTGCCAAAAGTATAAAAACATGAAAAAACAACTTCTACTTCCGGGCTTAATGCTTGTTTTGGTCAGTTTTCAAGGGTATGGGCAAAAGTACAGCAACGAATTTTTATCGATCGGAGTGGGCGCGCGCGCGCATGGCATGTCGGGCGCACAGGTAGCGCTCACCAATGATATTACCGCTGCTTACTGGAATCCGGCCGGGTTGACGCAAATTGAAGCGCCGATGCAAGCTGCGGCCATGCACGCAGAGTGGTTCGGGGGGGTCGGTCAGTATGACTACCTGAGTTTTGGAAAGTCCTTGAAGGGAGATCGAAAAGCCTACCTGGCATTTTCATTGATCCGTTTGGGCATCGATCAAATTCCGTACACCATCAATCTTTTTAATGCGGATGGCACGGTGAACTACGACAATGTGACGGAATTTTCGGCAGCCGATTACGCCTTGTTCGGGAGTTATGCACGCGCGCTCAAGAACCCGGCTCTTTCGGTTGGCGGCAGTGTCAAAGTGATCCGGCGGGTGATCGGCAGGTTTGGCAGCGCCTGGGGCTTCGGGGCCGACCTGGGCATTCAATACCGCAAAGGAAACCTGATGCTGGGCGCTCAGGGACGCGACCTGACTACCACGTTTAACGCCTGGACGTTCAATTTGAGCGACCGCGAAAAAGCCGTTTTCGACTCGACCAACAACGAAATACCGGTGAGCAGTTCGGAAATCACCAAACCCGAACTGGTGCTTGGCGGCGCTTATAAAATTAAAACCGGCGCCAAAAGCACCCTGACTCCCGCGCTCGACGTGGAGCTATCTACCGACGGGCAGCGCAATGTGCTGGT
>JAEUUR010000422.1 GCA_016787465.1 Saprospiraceae bacterium
TACAAGGCCAGACGTAATCCGACAGAGGATATTGTTTTTTGGTGTAGGAAAAATGCCACCATTCGGTCCGGATTCCCTTAAAACCGACCGATTCGAGGGTTTCACGAAGGAGGGTTCTGTTTTTTAGCACTTCTGCCGGCAAATTCAGGTTGTCGGTATGGGCGGCGCGGCCAAAAAAATCGTATTCAGTACCCATGTTCAACTCTTTGCCGGAGGCGTCAACGATGGTGAGATCGACCGCCGCGCCACGGCTATGCATGGATCCTTTGGCGGGCGGCGTAACATAATCCGGATTGGGCACTTTATCCCACAAGCGCTGTTGATAAGGGCGTGGGCGGTAGCAGTCGAACACCTTCAATGCCATACCCATTGACTTTAGTTTTTGATTTGCTTTTACGATCGCATCTGCTACTTCAGGGCGCAATAAACACTTCGGACAATCGTATATGACTGATTTGGTAAAATTATTTGCTGTGGCATAACGAATGTCCATTTTGATGCCGGAGTCGAGCGCAATTACATCTTTAAAATCGTTTTGTTTCAACTTCATGGCCGACGAAGAGGGCGGAGCCGACTTTTTCACCGGTTTTGATGTCGGTTCCTGCGCGCTGAGGTTTCCGCATAAAAAAACGATAAAAACCCCTGCCAACAGGAAGGGACTAACCATTGTGCATTTTGGTGTGGATGCGATCATTTTTAAGTTTTGAAGTTGCTCCCTGGTGTTCAAATCAAAGCGGCGGAACCATTTCTTTCCAAGTGAGCACCGTATTGAAGCCTCTGTCAGAAAAATATTGCCGGGTGCTTGATTCCGGTTCGGAACTGGTTGCAAGCACAAAATCACCCCCCCAGGCGCCCAGGCTTTTGATTTCACCCCAATAATCGTTAAACAGACGGTTTTTAACGCGTTGAAAATCCAGGGCGTCGGCAATCAGGCTTTCATGTTCAAAAAGCAATTTTTCAAAGGAATGGAGGGTATCGGCATTGAGGATACGCTCTGTCAGGGTTGAAATATCGGGAATCAGTCGTTTGATTTCTTTTGATTTTTCGCGGTACAGCGCAATGCCTTCCCTGGAGTTTTGTTTCTTTTCAAGGTAAACAAAATACAGTTGATGCGTAAACGGCGGATCGAACGTAACGCAACGAACTTCGGGCTTATCGTTTACAATCCGGTACAAAAGCGGCGATTCCGCATAAGCGCACGCAATGTCGTAGCCTGATCCGCCCAGCGTGTTGCGCAAAACCGGATAAGGATCCACCTGTGCCCAACGGGCAATTGCAGCGATGAGCGTACTGCTGGTACCAAGGCCCCAGGCCCGGGGGAAATCACTGATCGTATGGGCTTTTAACCCTCCCATAACTTTCAAAAAAGCAGGATTCTGGCGCTGACATTCGCGGATAATTGACGCGAGCATTTCGGCAATACTCCGATCGGAGGTTTGCACCACACTTAAATAGGGCAGTTCGTACTCCACATTAAACCACGAAGAGCCGTCCTGATCACAACTGTTCCAGTAAAAATAACCTTCCTGTTGTACCGCCTCGACACGCAATGATTGTCCAAAACGTACAGGCAGTGCAAGGGCGTATGCTCCGTCGAGTACGAAGTATTCTCCGGTGAGCAGCAATTTGCCGCTGGCGCGCGTATCAAAAATGATATTTGTCTGCATGGTGAGGGCAAGGCAAATATAATCCACAACGTTGAAGCGATGTGATATCATTTACCACTTGCATCTGTTTTTTTACGTTGCACCAAAACAAAGCAATCTATCTTATTGATTTTAAATTACTTATAAAACAGGCCTGACAAATTTTATTTATCATTCAGTATGCGTTGATCGATAACATCACCAAGGTGCAAGCCTCTATGGTTTCAATTCCGTTTTTTTCTGCAAGTTTGGCGAGTTCCTCGTTTTCTGTTCCCGGATTGAAGATGATCCGTTTAGGGTGCAGTTCAAGCAGGTAATCATAATACGCTGGTTGCCGTTCCGGCCCGACATACAGCGTTACTGTATCCACATTTTCAACCATAGGCATTCCCTGCAGAATTTCCAATCCGTTGATCGTTCCGGTTTTGATACCAACCGGTGTCACTTCATGTCCATGTTGCAGGAGCCGGCGTACCGCCATGTTCGCATATCGTTCCGGATTGGGTGTGGCGCCTAATACTATTGTCTTTTTCATGTTGTCTCAAAGATTGCCGCATTAAACAATCCATTCCATGAAAAGTTAAACGCGGATTGACCTGATTTTCAAGGATTTCTTCCGGTGAAATTTTCACAACTACTTTCCAGTGGGCATACTTCGTGATCGCATAATCATTTGAAAATCAAAAATTTTCCATCACTCTAATCATTACAATTACTTTAATCTCAATATAATTAGCAGGATTCGGGTAGTTTTGCGTCAAAATTTGAACTAAATGATATTGAGCGACAAGAAAATTCTGGAAGCCATTGAAACGGGCGATATCGTCATTGAACCATTTCAAAAAAATTGTTTGGGCACCAATTCCTACGATGTACACCTGGGTAAATGGCTGGCCACCTATGAAGACCGTGAGCTTGATGCAAAAAAACACAATAAAATCAAGTACCTTGAAATCACAGAAGAAGGGTATGTGCTTCAACCAGGCACATTGTACCTTGGCGTAACGGAAGAATACACAGAAACGCACCACGCGGTTCCTTTTTTGGAGGGCAAAAGCAGTGTAGGTCGACTGGGAATCGATATTCATGCCACGGCTGGAAAAGGCGATGTCGGATTTTGCAACACCTGGACGCTTGAAATTTCTTGCGTGCAACCTGTACGCGTGTACGCGGGAATGCCCATTGGGCAATTGATTTATTTCGCTGTAGAAGGCGATATTGAAAACTATTACAACCGAAAACCGAATGCTAAATACAATGCCCGCACCGACAAGCCGGTTGAGAGCATGATGTGGAAGAATTTTTAAGGAGTTTCTAAGGATTTGAATAGTAAGTTTGCCTCGATTTTAACACACTTCTGTGTGGTTGTAATTTTCGGGCATTCTGTTCGAATGATTTTACTTAAAAACCTCTGCTGCTCTGTCTTTTACTTCTTTCCGGTTTGAAACAACTAATGGATTTCATGGTCGTTTCACCCGGTTTAAAATTTTTATTCATGAAATACAAATTATCACTCGCACTCGGAATCGGTTTGCTGTTCTGGCTTCCGGGTTGTCAAACAAGCAGCAATGAATACCAGCAAAAAGCGGCTAACCCCGAATTGCTGCATGCCGGCATCCGGCGCATTACCGACATCATTCGCCACGATATTTTTGCGCCCCCGGTTTCATCCAGGATTTACGCGTATTCATCGATCGCGGCCTATGAAGCCTTGGTACCCGGGTACCCGGAATACCGCAGCCTGGCCGGGCAGCTAAAAGGCCTCACCCCTGCACCACAACCTGAAGCAGGGAAAACATATTGCTTCCCGGTAGCTAGCGCAAACGCGTTGCTGACCGTTGGCAAACAACTTGTATTTTCAGAAGGCGGCATGGAAGACATGAAAGAACAGGTATTCCAGGATTTTCAGGCGTTGAACATTCCAAAAGATGTGTACGATCGCTCGATGGCATACGGTGAATCAGTAGCCAAGCATATACTGCAGTGGTCAAAATCCGACAACTATGCCCAAACGCGCAGCGCGCCTAAATTTACCATCGAAGTGGACGATCCTTCGCGCTGGCGCCCAACACCGCCGGCTTATGGCGATGCCCTCGAACCGCACTGGCCGGAAATCCGCACCTGGGTGATCGATTCAAGCGGTCAGTTCTCTGCCGAGCCTCCCGTACCGTTCAGCAAGGAAAAAGGCAGTGAGTTCTATAAACAAGCTATGGAAGTGTATGATATCGTAAAAGCAGAAAAAGCAGACGAAATCGCCACAGCATGGTATTGGGACGACAACCCTTTTGCCATGGAAGTTAGCGGCCACATTGCTTTTGCCAAAAAGAAAATCAGCCCCGGCGGTCACTGGATGAATATCGCAGGCCATGCTTGCCGGAAAGCCAATTCCGATATCATGAAATCGGCTGAAACATATGCCCGCGTTTCCCTTGCACTCGCCGACGCTTTTATCGCCTGCTGGCATGCCAAATACAAGTACAACCTGATCCGTCCGGAATCCTATATCAACCAATATATCGACCCCGATTGGCGTCCGCTCATTCAAACGCCTCCGTTCCCGGAACATACCAGCGGACACAGCACGATTTCTTCCGCTTCGGCTACAGTACTGACCAACATGTACGGCGATAATTTCTCCTTTACCGATTCAACAGAGGTTGAATTCGGCATCGAACCGCGTACGTTCCAGTCGTTCAAGCAAGCTGCCGATGAAGTTGGCGTTAGCCGTTTGTACGGCGGTATTCACTACAAACGCGGCAACGAAGCCGGCTTGAAATGCGGCAAAGATTTAGGACAATATGTGTTCGATAAGGTGAAAACCAAGAAGTAAAATAAATGTAAATGGGAAAATTTTAAATGTAAAATGTAAAGAAGAACACCAACTTTTACATTTTACATTTAAAATTTTCCCATTTACATTTTAACTTTTCGGAGCTGCGGCGCGCACTTCCGGCTTCGCCTGGTCGGCAAATTTCTCAAAGTTCTTATTGAATTCCTGCGCCAGTGATTTTGCTTTCGCATCGTAGTCAGCGCCGCTTTTCCAGGTATTACGAGGGTTTAATAGCTCGTTGGGTACTCCTGGGCAACTCGTTGGTATTTCCATACCGAAAATGGCATGCTTTTCAAAAGCCACTTTATTTAATTCCCCATTCAAGGCGGCGGTGATCATCGCGCGCGTGTATGATAGTTTCATACGGCTGCCAACGCCATACGGGCCGCCACTCCATCCTGTATTGATCAACCAGACATTGGCTTTGCTTTTGCGCAATTTTTTGCCCAGCAGATCGGCATATTTGGCCGGATGCAGCGGCAAAAATGGCGCGCCAAAACAAGCAGAAAACGTTGACTTCGGCTCTTTAACGCCTACTTCCGTACCGGCTACCCGGGCCGTATATCCGCTGATAAAATAATACATGGCTTGCTCCGGCGTCAGTTTTGAAATCGGAGGCAGAATGCCGTAAGCATCACACGACAGGAAAAAGATGTTTTTCGGATCGCCATCGGCGCGACTGGGCGTCAGTGCATTGTCGATATGATAAATAGGATAAGAAACGCGGGTGTTTTCGGTGATGCTCCGGTCGGCATAATCGACGTTGCGCGTACCCGGATGAAATTTAATGTTTTCAAGGATGGCGCCGTGGCGGATCGCCTTAAAAATGTCGGGTTCTTTTTCCTCGGTCAGATCGATGGTTTTGGCATAGCAGCCGCCTTCAAAATTGAACACTTCGTTGTTGCCCCAGGCATGCTCGTCGTCGCCGATCAGCATGCGGTTTGGGTCGGCTGAAAGGGTGGTTTTGCCGGTGCCGGAAAGCCCGAAGAACAGCGCGATATCGCCGTCTTTACCCAGGTTGGCGGAGCAGTGCATGGGCAAAGCGTCTTTGGTTCGGGTAGGCAGTACAAAATTGATCACGGAAAATATGCCTTTTTTAATTTCACCGGTGTAGCCCGTTCCGCCGATCAGCAGCCGGCGTTTTTTCACATTTACAATCGCGAAATTATGTTGGCGGGTGCCGTCGGTTTCCGGGTTGGCTTTGAAGCCGGGCACGCACAATACCGTCCAGCGCGCGTCAAAATCAGGTAAAACCTCCCGGTCGGGGCGAAGGAACATGTTGTTGGCAAATTGGTTGCTCCACGGGAGTTCGGTAATCACACGCAGCCGGAGGCGGTAATCTTCGTTTTTACTTGCGTTGGCGGCCAGGTCGCGCACATACACGTCCTTTTTGTTGAGGTACCGGCATACTTTGCGCCAGAGGGCATCGAACTTCCGGGAACTGAAAGGAATATTCACTTTGCCCCAGTGTACTTTATGGGCGGTAACGTTGTCTTTTACGATAAAACGGTCGTCGGGCGAACGGCCGGTGAATTCGCCGGTGTAAATGACCAGGGCGCCTGTGTCGGCCAAAACGCCCATGCCTTTTTTAATGGAGTGTTCTACAAGTTCTTCGGGGGATAAATTCCAATAAGCTGTTTTGACATTTTTTAAACCAAGTTCTTCCAGATTGGCCGTACCTGGCTTCAGTCCAACTTCATGCATAAATGATTCAGTTTTAAATTGTTAGGGCACATAGTGTGGTGGTGGTAGAAAACAATGTTCTCTCGTCAGGAGAAAGGCGCCTGGTGGTGGTGGTGAAAAACATTGCTTTGGGCGAGTCAAAGGTACGATGCGAACGATGAAGAATTCCTATCCATATATCGATGTTGCTCCCCGATGGGGCGAATTCACATTTTTTCTATGAATTGCTACCGATATTGCGCCTTTGACGGGGCGAATTACGTCGTTCCGTCAGGAACGTAACATCGGAAGCAAAATGTGTTTAGAATGAGTATCGCCCCTTCAGGTCAATGTCGGTGACTTAAGGGGCTTGTTTTTGCTAAGTCGACACCCGTCACTTCCATATTCCGCCCCTTCAGGGCTTTTCTGTTACGCCAGTCTTTCCAGCAGGGCTTCACCCTGCTTTGGTAGATTTCGCCCTTTCAGGGCTTAAGTCACTGACATCGCCCCTTCAGGGGCGCAACATTTGTAAATCCGGAAAGCGAAACATTTCGTACATTTCATCCATGGAAAACAACGAAGCTCTGCTGCACAGCACCCAAGCTCCCATGCCCGTTTGGGAGGAAAAAGCGGCGCACGCCATAAAGACCCGGACCCGCTATGCCATTCGCGATTATATTGCCACGCTCGATGCAAAAGTTGATTGTCAGGAAATCGGGTATTTGTTATTCAGCTATGAATTCCCCTGGGATACCACCCGATCGCTCGAGTTCGCCCTGTTCAGGGTGTTTGGCGTAGCCAAAGGCACGCCGCTGCTGGCTCAAACCGGAGAATTTCTTCAACGTACCCAAAAGCGGTACGACGATACGGTGCTTATCCTTTCAGAAATCATGGAGCATGGGTACGACAGTCCGCGCGGGCATGCGTCGCTCGTGCGCATGAACAAACAACACGGGCGCTTCCAGATTCCGAACGACGAGTATCTATATACGCTTTCCACCTTCGTATTCGAGCCGCCGCGTTGGGTGGAAAAATACGGCTGGCGCAAAATGACCCGCCATGAAAAACTGGCTATTTTTTACGCGTGGCTGGAAATTGGCAAGCGCATGGGCATCAAAGATTTGCCCGACGATTACGACGCATTCGAGCAGTTTAACCGCGAATTTGAGGCGAAAGAATTCCGATATGCCCCGGAAAACGAGCTGATCGCCAAAGCGACCCGCAACTTGTTTTTATCCTGGTTTTTGCCCAAACCCTTGTACGCCGTCGGCGCGCCATTCGTGCACGCCCTGATCGACGATGCGCTGCTCGCTGCCGTGGGCATGAAACCTGCGCCTGGCTTCCTGCAATGGATCGTGCGCGGTTCGATCCGCTTGCGGGGCCGGCTGGTACGCTTTTTTCCGCCACGCAGACGGCCGCGTTTGCTTACCCAGGAGTTAACCCCGAGCTACCCGCAAGGCTACGTAATTGCTGATTTGGGCGCGAAATAGGCAAGAGGCCAATTCGCCCCGGCAGGGGCGACTTAAGCCCTGAAAGGGCGAAATCTAACA
>JAEUUR010000429.1 GCA_016787465.1 Saprospiraceae bacterium
ACCCTGAGTCGTCGGCTCGCGTGTGGATTTCAACGTCGTCGGCCAGGTTGTAACGCGCGCGGAGGTAGTTTTCCACCAGCAATTGATTGACGCTTGTGCCGAGGCATACCTCCACGTAGGCGTGTCCTTTTCTGGCCCGGTTGTAGGCGAAGGTGACCAGGGTGACTCCGTTTATGCTCGACAATGCAGCGGATAAACAAACTGAAAAATCGTCACAATCGCCTCCGGGGGCTTCCCAGACCGCCGATGCAGCACATACCAACTCGTGGTTGGAGGGGTCGTCGAGCGGCTTCCATTTGAAGTATAGGTGATCGTATACATCGCATACCTGGCCCAGGTTGAAGCTGCCAACGTGCTTTTCAGCGATGACGGCGGTTACCAGTGGCCGGATCGGACGCAGTTGGTGCGCTTCCTTGAAGGATGGAATGATTGGATCGCAAGGGCCCTGGAAATATGCCAGCACTTTTTCGGTGAGGTCTTTTTCAGGCGCAGCCAGTTGTGGCGATTGGATTTTGGGAGGTGGCGGAATGACCGGTACGATCTCAACCTCGTCGGGTTCCGGTGGGGGCGGCTCGTTAGCGGCTGAAGTACTCTTAAAACAATTCTTGAGAATAGCGGCCACGAGCAGGCACTGTAAAGCAAATTTTAGGAACTCTTTCACAGCAGTCGGATTTAAAAGTGAAAAGATGTTGCGCTGGTTTGCCTGGAGTTATTCTTTGAGCAAATTGAACGGCCGAATACAATTTCCCCAAAGGTTTCAGGTACAAAAGAAAAGCCCGCAACAGATGTTGCGGGCTTTTGGGTGAGTTACTGTGGGTTAGGGTGAAAAAAATTAGCGGATTTTCGCCGGCCAGTTTTTTTCGAAGTCATAAAGGACTTTGGAATCCAGGTGTTCTTCTTTTCTACCGATTTTTTTCTCCTTGCTTAAGTTCAATTTTGACAAATACTGTGCGACTTGCGACTTCTTCCTTTTGATATCAAGCATTTCATCCGGCTTGTTTCGTATACAACCCAGCAGAGCGCAGTTTAAGATCTTTTCACGGACGCACGGTTCGAATTTATGCCTGGCTTTGTAAATGCCGACTACCACCAAACGCAGGGTAAGCGTTTTGATATGATGTTCGCGTTGATGCTTGTCGTCGAGCGGCACCTTGTCAATAATTTCCAGGTGATGCGGAGCATCCTGAATGACCGGAATCGAATGCGTCAACTTTTCAGTCTGTTCAGGGAGCTGTTCAAGGGTCGTTTTTTGCCAGATGGTCACAAACGATTCCACCACATTTTCCGCATGGGCTTGCGCTGCATCCAGAATACTGGAAAAATCGGGATGCACCATAATGCCGTGAATCCAGTGTTTGTCGGGCGGCGCGGAGGCGCCTTCGGTGGTTGTCAGTTCTTGCAAGACCTTTTCTGGCGAATCTTTCCAGCGGATGATCACTTCCTGATCATCATTCACTTCGAGGTACCACCAGCCGGCCAAAATCGACCGTACGGAGAAGTGATTCATCGATTTGATCGGATCATTCAACTTATCCTGTTTGATCCCTTTGTTGAGGAAATACAGGATGTCGCCGCGCGTTTCTGCAGCTTTTGCATTGTTTTTAA
>JAEUUR010000453.1 GCA_016787465.1 Saprospiraceae bacterium
CCCGGACAATCAGCGCCAGAAACCTGAACATGGATGCCAATCAAAGTGGAGAGTTAACCGTACACTTTTATCCGGAAGATGAAAACTACTGCGAAGGTATCGTCCATCTTAAGATCAAAAACCTGGACAACCTGAACGACACATTGGTTGCAGTGTACACCCTGAATTTGGCTACTAAAGTGACCGATTTGCCACAGGCCAATGTTCAGATATTCCCGAATCCGACTGCGGATTATTTTTCTTTGAAAAACGCTGGTGAAGTTGGTTCTCTGGAGTTGTTTTCGCTGGAAGGCCGCCTGGTTGCTACCATGAATGTGGATGATGCCAACCAATACTCTTTGGCGCAACAACCTGCCGGAAATTACATCCTTGCATTGCGGGACAAAAAAGGCCGTCTTTTCCAGGCCCTGGAGATCAATAAAAAATAGGGCACTACCCTACCTCAACAAAGTTCCGGGGAGTTTCGTACAACCTGACCGCCAATTCAAGATGGGCGGGTAACTTATCGCGCAAGATACGCCAGATGACCAGGCAGATATTTTCAGCGGTAGGATTTAAATCACGAAACTCCTCGGTATCGAGGTTGAGGTTTTTATGGTCGAACCGAAGTTCAATTTCCGCTTTGACCACGGCTGCCAGCCAGCCCAAATCCAAAACCATCCCGGTTTGAGGGTCGACAGACCCGGTTACCTTAACTTCCAATTCATAATTGTGGCCATGGTAGTTCGGATTATTACACAAACCGAATACCTCCCTGTTTTTTTCATCGCTCCAAGCGGGATTATGCAACCTGTGGGCGGCGTTGAAATGTGCCTTTCTGAATACTGATACTTTTACTGGCTCCTGGTACATGAAAACAGGGGTTTAAAAATTGTACATATAACGGCATTCCCAGCTCTTGGTTCAAATGCCTACCTTCGTGCCGTGAAATTCGAAGACATTATTGGTCAGGTTCGCGCCAAAGCAGATCTAACGCAATTGGCCAAGGGCGACCGGTTGCCTCATGCGATGCTGCTGCTGGGCCCTGCTGGCAGTGGTGCACTCGCGCTGGCGGTTGCTTTTGCTCAATTGTTGCAATGTGAGCAAAAAGATGCCGGTTTTGCTTGCGGAACATGCAGCGCTTGTAAAAAGGCGGCGGCTTTTACGCATCCCGACATTCACTTTTCCTTTCCTACCATCGGCGCCAACGCGGTAAGCACTGATTTTTTGAAAGACTGGAGAACATTTTTGGCTGAAAGCCCTTATGCCAGCGTCAATGAATGGCTGCAGCAACTCAATGCTGAAAACAAGCAGGGCAATATTACCAAGGAAGAATGTAATTCCATTATAAAAAAACTCAGCCTGAAGGCTTTTGAAGGAAGGTACAAGATTTTGCTCATGTGGTTGCCCGAATATTTGGGCAAAGAAGGCAACCGACTGCTCAAGTTAATTGAAGAACCGCCAGATCAAACCTTATTCATTCTGGTTGCTGAAAACCAGGAACTTATCCTCCCAACTATTTTATCCAGGTGCCAGCTGATTCGAATTGACCCGCTTAGCGATGAAGAGGTCGTTCAAGGTTTGGTGGCAAAACTTTCAATCCCTGCAGATCGGGCAGGTGACGCGGCATTTTTGGCCGGCGGTGACTTTGGCGCCGCACTCAAAGCCGTTGAATCACAAGAAAGCGATCACGGAGAAGTATTCCTGGATTGGTTGCGAAAATGTTGGAAAGGCAATGCGGTAGAACTGGTAAAATGGACAGAATCAGCGGCTCAATGGGGCCGCGAAAACCAAAAACAATTTTTGGTGTATGGTTTGCATTTTTTACGGGAATTGCTCTTGATGGTGGCTTCGGGTTCCAACAAACTAAGGTTGCGGCCGGAAGAACTAATCAGTGCCCAGAATATGTCGAAAGTGCTCGATTTTGAAAAAATACAGCAGATTTCTGAACTTTTTAATGATGGAATTTTTCATATCGAACGCAATGCAAGCCCTAAAATCATGTTTTTAGACCTCTCCATCCAAGTCAACCGAATTTTGAAAAAATGAACGCCGTCAAACGCCCTTTTTCTTTTAAGACACTCTCCCTGATTATCTTTTTGACCATATTGGTCGGTATCGGCGCTTACGCGGTGGCCTGGCAATTCAACGACGGAAAAATGGGGCTAAAAGTAATCGGTTCCGTGTTTTTGGGCATGTCGTTGCCAAGTTTGCTCATGGGCGGTGTGCTGAGGTTATTTCGCCCCGATTTACAACGATACTTTGCCATCACTGGTTTGACCTGTCTGTTTATCGGGCTTGTCATTATTCTTAGTTAAATGGAAGACAACTTACTACTGAACAAAACACTGCTGGCCGCCAAACTTGAGCGCTTACATCCGGGAACAACGCCCCGTTGGGGAAGTATGACCGCGCAACATATGATCGAACATCTGTCGGATGTGGTTGCCTTTTCAAATGGCAGAATACAAGCCGAACTTGCTATTCCTTTTGAGAAAGCAGAGCGGGCAAAAATGCGGATGTTGGCGCCTGAATGGGAAATGCCAAAAGATTTTAAAGCGGCATTTATGCCTGCTGAAAGTTTGCCTGAATTAAAATTTTCAAGTTTACACGAAGCAATTCAGGCTCTTTTTTCGGAGATGGCAGAATTTTACAGTTTCTTTGCACGGAATCCGGACGCAACGCCGCTCCACCCTTATTTTTCAAACCTTGATCAAGGGGAATGGCTGACGGCGCATCACAAACACTTCAAACACCATTTTGAGCAGTTTGGCTTGCTGGATGACACTCAATAAACAACACCATGGGATGTATAGGTTGTTCCTGTTCAACAGGTAAAGATAATGCCCCCGGATGCAACAGCAACGGAGGCTGCGCCTCAGGCGGATGTAACCGCCATAATACGTACGACTGGATCACGGCTTTAGGCATCCAGGATGCCAAGCCTTTTGATGTGGTAGAAGTAAGTTTTAAAAATGGCGCCAGAAAAGAATTTTTCAAAAACCCACCTTTCAACAGGGTTACAACGGGCGATTGGGTAATCGTTGAATCATCCGCGGGTGGCTTCGACGTAGGCAAAATTTCACTCAGCGGTGAGCTTGTGCGCCTGCAGATGAAACGTAAACGCGTCAGAAACGATGCCAAATTAGCAGCGGTTGTTCGCAAAGCCCACGACCGCGACCTTGAAAGGCTCGACGAAGTGCGTGGCCAGGAAAAGGAAGTACTGATCAAAGCAAGGGTCATTGCTCGCAGCCTCGGTTTGAATATGAAAATTGGCGATGTTGAATTTCAGGGCGATGGGCGCAAAGCTACTTTTTACTACACCGCCGACGGAAGGGTCGACTTCCGGGAACTGATTCGCCATTATGCCCGTGATTTCAAAATTAAAATAGAAATGCGGCAAATCGGCGCCCGGCAAGAATCCGCCCGAATTGGAGGTTTGGGTAATTGTGGTCGGGAATTGTGTTGTTCCACCTGGCTGGCTGAATTCAAAAGTGTAAATACAGCCGCGGCTCGGTACCAAAATCTGGCCATTAATCAGACGAAATTGTCCGGCATGTGTGGCAGGTTGAAGTGCTGCCTGAACTACGAACTGGACACCTACATCGATGCCCTGGAAGATTTCCCAGATCGCGCAGAAAGGATTAAAACCCAAACCGGGCTGGCAATTTTGGTAAAAACCGATGTTTTCCGCAGGCTAATGTATTACACTTACGCCGACGATCGCGGGAAGTTTTACGCTATTCACGTCGACCAAATCTGGGATGCGCTCGATATGATCAAATCCGGTTCCTTCCCGGCTAGCCTCGACGATATCATGGCTATGGCGCCACCGCCCGACACGGATGAAGCGGAAGAAGCAGAACCCGATTTTGAAAGCGTTAATGACGTCATCCAATTGCCGCTTGAACAGCGCAAGAAGAAGAAAAAGAAGAAAAAACGCAACAGAGATCGCTCTCAATCAGCAGCTGCAGCAGTCGAAAAAGCTGCGCAAAACGAAGCCGTTCAAAGTCGACCGCAACGACCGGGACAACGGCCCGATAACAGGGGACAACAACCCAGAGGGCCTCAACACGGACAGAAACAAGGCAGCCATCCTCCAAGAAAAGATGATCGGCAACCACAGCGTCCGCCACACCCAAAACCTCAAAACGATGCCCGTGATGGTCAGCCCAAAGGTCCAAACAACGGGCAGGGCAACAACCAGAATCGCCAGCATCCCAAACACAAAAACAAAGGAAACCAAGATCCTAAACAAGATTAATTGTAACAATAGAAAATGAATTACGACGTAGCTGTGATTGGTTCCGGCCCGGGTGGTTATGTAGCAGCCATCCGTTGCGCTCAACTGGGTTTTAAAACTGCCATCATTGAAAAATACTCCGTATTGGGAGGAACTTGCCTGAATGTGGGATGTATCCCTTCAAAAGCATTACTCGATTCGTCGGAGCATTATCACAATGCCGCACACACCTTCAAAACGCACGGTATTGAAGTTAAGGATCTGAAATCCAACCTGGCCCAAATGATCCGAAGGAAAAACGAAGTGGTGCTTGAAAACAACAAAGGCGTTGAGTTCTTAATGAAAAAGAACAAAATCGACGTCTTCTACGGCCACGGTTCATTTCTTACCAAAACCAAAATACGAATCACAGGCGCCAACAACAGCAGCCAGGAAATTGAAGCCGGCAAAATTATCATAGCAACCGGATCCAAACCGGTCGTGCCTGCTAATTTCAACTATGATAAAAAACGAGTTATCACAAGTACGGAAGCGCTGAACATTGAAAAACTACCCAAAAGTATGGTAGTCATAGGTGGCGGTGTTATCGGCCTGGAACTGGGCAGCGTTTTTGCCCGGT
>JAEUUR010000510.1 GCA_016787465.1 Saprospiraceae bacterium
CCTTCCGATTTTCCGTCCCAACCCGTCAATGTGTCGTTGCTATTAAACACCAGTTTGCCCCAGCGATTGAAAATTTTTAAGTTCATACTCAAGGCCGGGCACCCGAAAACTGGTTGAAACACATCGTTGGCGTCGTCTCCATTGGGTGTAAACGCATTGGGGAAATCGTCTGCTTTAGAACCCAGACTGATAGCTTTTGTCAGGGTTTTATCACAGCCGCCCACCACGCCGCGGCGGGTGATAAACAATACGCCACCATTGGAATGACAAACCTGGCCCATCGAATCCGGGTTTACTTCCCCTCCCTGAATTTCATAGGTGTAATTGACTCCTGGGGTAATTGTTTCATCAATGATCTCGACGCATTCACCGCGACAAATAGTATCCTTTGAAATGGTAAAATCCAATTCAAAACTCCGGCAAATATCGAGGGCTGTAGAGGTTGCATTCGCAGTAGATAAGGATGTTGATTGTGCCGCAAAAAATGCTGTTTGTGTAGGCACAAAAGCGTCTTTTTCAGGGCTAACTTCCTGTCTGGTTAAATCAACCTGCATTGGGCAACAATCCTCATTATCAAACTTACCATCCAAATCTGTGGTGACAAGGTAAAAATTTTGATCTCCGTTAAAAGCATTCAAACCCACCGATGCCAGCCCTGTACTGGTACTTTTAATCTGTTGAAACACATCCGTTTCACCACCACTTTTGTACTGATACGAAAATAATTGATCGCCGGCGCCATTGATTTTTAATAAAATAGCCGGGCTTATTGACCCTGTTCTCGACCCAAGGGCCAATACAAACTGGTTGCCGGGCAATGTCTCCATATCATGCACGGTGAGGTTGGTTTCTTCCAGGTGATAGGTAAATGCAGATTTCAGGTTTCCATCGTAATCCACAGAAACTGTAAATACTCCATCATAAGCGCCGGAAGTAAAACCTTCCGTCCAGCCGCTCAAAAGCAAGCGATTGTTTTCGGCAGAAGATATCCGGGTAAAAGCATCATCTTGGCTGCTGCCAAACCATTTTACAGCGCCGATCAGGGTTCCATCTAAAGCGAGTTTAGCCCAAAAAGCATTTAAATCGCCGCCGGTTTCAGCTGTTTGACCACAACAATGTACAAAACCTTGTGGGTCCTCCCATGTGTCATGTACCGCACTGCTTCCGCTTTCCCCAAAAACTGTCGACCATTGAATCACACCTTGAGCGTCTAAACGCACCGTCATACCTGTGAATACCGAGCCGCCGGTGATATTTTGTCCGGACAAGAAAAAGCCGCCGTTGGCTGCCGGTGAAATTTTAGTCAAAAAAGCATTGTTGATTGATTTTTTCGCCCATAATACATTTCCATCGGTCGTTACTTTCAACCAGCCGGAGGTGGAAAACCCAACGCTGGAACCAATGTTGTTGTACACAATTAACAAGTTACCGTCCTGCGTTTTTATCATGTCGGCCGGAATTGCATTGGTACCGGTTGATACCGTTTTCGTCCACATAACATCTCCGGCACTGTTTAACCTGCTTAGAACGATCGAATTCTGCCCAGATGGGGTCGATTTGGTTGATCCGGCTACCATCAGGTGGCCATTTGGTAAAGTTTCCAAAGCAAGCGCCTGATCAGCGAATTGCAGGTTATAAGATTTTTGAGACAAGGCTTGGCCATTCAGCCGAGTTGTGAAAATTACTACCACGATCAGAAGTGAAAAACGCCACAAACGCATCATAAAATCGGTTCAGATGAAAAATGAATAGAAGTTAAACCCACAAAAAATGTAGGGCAAAGGTAGTGTGCTGGTATTGGCTTCCGAAGATTTTCGATCAGAAGCATGAATTGCTGAACAAAAGCTATCTTTCACTGTTTCGAAGCCATGAATCCGCTCACTGAAATCCGCACCTTGGGTGCGCTCAAAAAATCCGGTTACCAACCTCGTTCTGTTAAGGATGAACTCCGGTCTAACCTGATTGAAAAAATACGCAACAAAGAAGTTGTTTTCCCCGGAATTTATGGTTTCGACGACACGGTGCTTCCGGATATCGAACGGGCTGTACTTAGCCGCCACAACATTCTTTTGCTGGGGTTGCGCGGTCAGGCAAAAACCAGAATTGCGCGTTTACTGATCAATTTGCTTGATCCTTACGTGCCTGTTGTAGCGGGCAGCGAACTGAATGATGATCCGCTATGGCCAATCAGTCGCTTCGCTAAAGACCTGATCGCGGAAATGGGCGACCATACCCCCATTGAATGGCTCCACCGAAGCGAACGTTATGTTGAAAAACTGGCCACCCCCGATGTAAGTATTGCCGATCTTGTCGGCGATGTCGACCCAATCAAGGCTGCAAATTTGAAACTACCCTATGCCGACGAACGGGTGATTCACTTCGGATTGATCCCACGCGCGCACAGGTGCCTGTTCGTGATCAACGAGCTTCCTGATTTGCAGGCAAGAATTCAGGTTTCGCTGTTCAATGTGCTTCAGGAAGGCGACATGCAAATCCGGGGGTTCAAACTTCGGCTTCCATTGGACGTCGAGTTTGTATTTACCGCCAACCCTGAAGATTACACCAACCGCGGGAGTATCATTACTCCGCTCAAAGACCGGATTGAAAGCCAGATACTGACCCACTACCCTGATTCTATTGAAATCGGGCGGAAAATCACCGAACAAGAATCGAGGATCACGGATGACCAGAAAAAGCGGGTTACTGTTCCGGACCAATTAAAAAACCTGATTGAAGAAGTAGCCTTTGCCGCGCGCGACAGTGAGTTTGTCGACAGTAAAAGCGGTGTGAGTGCACGCCTGACGATTGCCGCTTTTGAAAACTTGTATGCTACGGCAGAGCGACGGATGTTGTTAAACGACGAAAAAAACGCCCAGGCGCGGATTGTCGATTTTTGGGGCATTATTCCCGCCATCACCGGCAAAGTGGAAATGGTTTATGAAGGTGAACAGGAAGGTTCCGGTGTGGTAGCGCTTCACCTCATCAACGAAGCGATAAAAAAAACCTTTCTGGCGCATTTCCCCAACCCAACAAAAATGAAACGCGGTCAAGACCGCGACCCGTTTGGCGTGGTTAAAGCATGGTTTTCAGGTGGAAATATGATTGATCTTTTCACAGACATGCCTGAAAAACAGTTTAAAACATCCCTGGACCAAATTGCTGGTTTAAAAAAACTCGCGGAATCGACGGAACTGGGCAAGATGGCGCCTTACACAGCTATGGAGTTAATCCTGCATGGCTTGGCGGCGCTCGACATGCTCAGTCGCGATGTGATTCAAACGAAAATTGTGTTCAAAGACCCCCTGTTTGGAAACATGGACGACGGTGCTGACGATGATGATGACGTAAGAGGTTTGTTTAATTAAATTTCACCGTTAATTTAGCCGCAAATTTAGATGCCGGCCGGTTACTCCGGTGCGGCTTTTCCGTCTGTACGTCCATCATTCAAACAAAAGGGAAGCATTATGTTCAAAAATCAAAGCGGAGGATTCCGCATTCCACCAACGTTGATCATCGCCGTAATCATGGCCGGTTTTGCTTTATGTAAATACTATGGACAAAGCTCGCTCAATGAAATTACAGGTGAAACTCAACACATCAGCATGAGTCCGGAACAGGAAATTGCACTTGGCATGCAAAGTGCGCCTCAAATGGCCCAGGAAATGGGCGGCTTAAGCAGCAACCAGGCGGCTACCCAAATTGTTAAACAGGTTGGTCAAAAAGTTGTCAACAACTCTATAGCAAAATCTACACCATACCGGTATGACTTCCACCTGCTGGCCGACCCACAAACAATCAATGCTTTCGCACTGCCTGGTGGACAAATCTTTATCACAGAAGGACTGCTCATGCGATTAAGTTCAGATGGGCGAACCCTGGATGAAAACATGCTTGCGGGTGTGCTTGGGCATGAGGTTGGCCATGTAGTTGCACGGCACAGCGCTGAAAAAATGGCGCAAATGGAACTTGCGCAGGGTTTAACCGGCGCAGTAACTATGGCTACCTACGACCCGTCCAACCCCAACTCCAGCTATATCGCACAGGCAGTAGCAAATATGATTCAGTTAAAATATGGCCGCGATCAGGAATTGCAAAGCGACAACCTAGGCGTTCGATTTATGATCGAAGCAGGATATGATCCAACGCGGTTGGTAGATGTTATGGAAGTTTTGAAACAAGCGGCCGGTCCTAATCGCACGCCTGAATTTCAGAGTACCCACCCTGATCCCGAAAACAGGAAAGAGGCGATTGAAGCGGCGATACAGGAATGGAGAGGAAAACTTGGCCGGTAGTTGTTAAAATGTAAAATGTAAAAAGCTAAATGTAAAATGTAAAAAGCTAAATGTAAAATGTAAATAATGAACCACATGGCTATTTACATTTTACATTTAGCTTTTTACATTTTACATTTAAAATTAAATGATTTACGGCTTTTTCTTCGTTTGCGGCACGTTAACCATCAATTTGTTGGGACGGTTAGCGATTTCCCAGGCTGTATAAAAAGCCAGTTGCGCGCGTTTTGCAAGCGCGTTGAAATCGATTTTATCCACCGTATCAGTAGGACGGTGATAATCGGCGTGGGTACCGTTGAAATAGAAAATAGCAGGAATTCCTTTTTCAGCGAAATTGTAGTGGTCGCTACGTTCGTAGAAGCGGTTTGGATCGTCTTTCGCATTGTATTTGTAATCCAATTCCAGCTTGGTACGTTCTTCATTTTGCATTTCACTGATGTCGTGCAACTCGGTGCTCATGCGGTCAGAACCAATTACATATACATAATCGGGGTTGTTGGCATGGCGGTCGTCATGGCGGCCAACCATATCGATGTTAATATCCACCACCGTACGATCGAGCGGGAAAATCGGGAACTCCGTGTAGTATAAAGAGCCCAACAACCCTTTTTCTTCTCCGCTTACAAGCATACAAACAACCGTTCGTTTTGGACCCATGCCTTTGTTTTTAGCCTCCTGGAATGCGCGGGCGATTTCTACAACAGCCGAGGTGCCGCTGCCATTATCATCGGCGCCATGATAGATCACGGTGCTGTCGGCCATGCCAAGGTGATCGTAATGGGCGGTAATGAAAACGAACTCTTTTTTAAGCGTTTCGTCAGACCCCTCAATTACAGCCAACACATTCGAACCTTCAAGCGTTTTGCTGTCTTTGTCGAAATTCAATTCGATTTTAGACTTCGATTTGATGGATTTGTATTTCGCTCCTTTACGGATGTCAGCCAATTCAGCTTCAACTTTAGCCGCCTTATCACCCAGAATGGCATTTGCCACAGCCGGGGAGACAAACATGTTGTTGATGTATTCCCCAGATTTCATGTCCGTTTCGGTGCCTACCGGTTTCCATCCGTATGTAGAAATCAACTTGCGGTTCTTTTTCAGGTTTTCTTCAATGTTTGGGTCTACAATAAAGACCATTACAGCGCCTTTTTGTTTGGCCAATTGCACCTTTTTGCGCCATTCCATCGACCATTGGGAACGAAATTCTGTTCCGGTGACCCTTGAATTACCCTTTTCGTCGAGCGGTTCGCCGTCGTAAAAAATAACGGCTTTGCCTTTTACATCGAGTTTGTCGTAGTCATTGTATTTGGCATCTTCGATGCCAAAGCCAACGAAAACAGTTTCTTTGATGTTGAGTTCAGGCACATCCGGGTTATAAGCCGGGAATACGTAATAATCAGCGCGGTTTTTAAATTCCTGATCACCCACTTTAAGGGAAAGGTCCTTCCAGGAGTCATTGCGAAGCAACACTTTTTGGAAATAAGAGTTCCGGTCGGCTTTTGCAGGAATGCCAGCCTCTTTGAATTGTTGAGCAATAAAAGCAGCTGCTTTACGCTGGCCATTTTCACCGGTTTCGCGACCTTCCAGTGAATCAGATGCTAAAACAGATAACAAAGCTTTGAGGTCATCCGCTTTGATGGTTGCGGCAAAAGCACTGCCATCCGGAACCTTGTAAGTCCTGACTTTTCGTTTAAACGGAGCGCTTGACAACCCTCCAGGCACATCTGGAGTTTCGATTTGCGCATTTACTGCCAAGGAACTGATTAAGGCAATTGCCAATAATTTAAATTTCATCATTTCAAAAATCTTATGTTCAAAGTATGCCGGATATCCGGCGATTTACGGGATATTTTTAAAACAATCTTCAGCCGTTTGCAAGGAAACGGAGTGTGGATTTAGCTGGTGCAAATTTTTTGCCATCGTTCCATTCCTTCAAAAATTTGAGGCGAACGGCTTCAATTTTGGGGTGGATAACCGATCAATCGGTGTTTGTGCTTACAAACAAGCAATTTTTTCCACCCTTTTGGCATGTCTTCCTCCTTCAAATTCGGTATTCAGAAAAATTCGAACCATTGCCTGGGCCAATATTTCGGGCACATACCGCGCAGGTAACGCAATTACATTGGCGTTGTTGTGCAAGCGTGCCATTCGGGCTATTTCTTCCGTCCAGCAAAGTGCGCATCGAATCTGCTGGTGTTTATTTGCGACGATGGCTACGCCATTTCCGCTGCCGCAAAGTAAAATACCAAAATCTGCTCGTCCGCTTTCAACGGTCTCTGCGACCGGATGCGCGAAATCCGGATAGTCTACGCTATCCAAAGAATGAGCGCCAAAATCCTGTACCATATGGCCTTGGGCTTGTAACATGGCAATAATTCCGTCTTTATAAGGGAAGCCTGCGTGATCGCAGCCGATTGCTATTTTCATAATAATGGTTGTTTGGTTGACTGGATGAAATGAATTCGTTTGCGTTAAAGAATGGTAGCTTTTGCGGCGTCAAGCATTGCACGGCACTCCGCAGCGCTCGGCGATTGCGCATAAACGCGCAAAACAGGCTCCGTGCCGCTTGCACGAATCATCACCCATTTTTCGTCGCCAAATTGGAATTTCCAACCATCCAGATCATCGACGCCTTTAATTTTGTAGGAACCAAATGCGGTGTAGGCGCGTTCCTTGCACATTTTAATTACGTTTTGTTTTTGCGCTTCGGTGATGTGCAAATCATCGCGATCAAAAGAGAAAGCCCCTACTTCTTTGTACACTTCTTCTACCAAGCCCTTAAGCGTTTTTCCCGTTCTGGCCATAAATTCAAAAACAAGCAAGCCCATCCACACGCCGTCGCGTTCCGGAATATGTCCTTTTACTGCTAGACCTCCGGACTCTTCTCCGCCCACCAGCACATCTTCTTTGGTCATAATTTCGGCAATATATTTAAAACCAACCTTCGTAATTTCATACGGCAGGCCGAATTTTTCTGCCATTTTTTTGAGTTTGTCGGTCACGGAAAACGTGAATACGACCTTGCCCGTCATGCCTTTGTACTTGTGCAGATACAACAACAGGATAAGCAGGATGTGGTGACTGTCTACGAAATTGCCGTCTTCGTCATAGAGCCCGATGCGGTCTGCATCGCCGTCGTTAGCCAGGCCTGCGGTAATTTTCGGGTTCTTTTTAATTGTTTCACTGAGCAGGAGCAGGTTGCGGTGAATCGGCTCAGGCGCTTGTCCGTGCATACCCGGGTTGTTGTCGCAATGCAGGAAAACACACCGGGGCAACAATTTTTTCACAGCGTTTTGGCCGGCGCCGTACATGGCATCGTAGGCAATTTTGCCAGCAGAAGACTTGATCAGTTTGAGATCAAAGTTGCGGCGGGCGTGCTTCAGGTAGATACCTTCCAGGTCGGCTTCTTTGAGCAGTCCCTTTTCCGTTAATTCGCGCAATGAAGGCAATTCGCTCAAAGAGCACGTTTCAGGAATCATATCTTCAACGGCCTGCACTTCCGAAGGAATCATTGGGCCGCCGTAGGAAGCTTTCAGTTTATAGCCATTGTAGGAAGGAGGGTTATGGCTTGCTGTAATGACGATTCCGAGGCTTGCTTTCAGTTTCACCACACCGAGGCTAACCATAGGCGTGCTGACAAAACCTCCGCTGGCAATGTGGCATTGAATTCCGTAGGCGCCCAGAACGCGTGCGGTGGTTGCAGCGAATAACAGGCCGCCAAACCGGCAATCATAGCCGATAACCGCCTTTTTCATTTTATGTTTTTTCATAAACAAAGCGGTTGCTTCAGCAACGCGCTTCACGTTATCGACGGTAAAATCGTCGCCAATGATGGCTCGCCATCCGTCGGTACCAAATTTAATCGGAACAGCCATGGTTTTTGTTTATTGATTGATGATCGTTTACGGAATTAAGACAGCGCGCTTGAAATTTTTCATTGGACATAAAATGCTGCAAGCGCTTAATCGCACAAAACTACTTCTCATTTAAATTAGTCAGATGTTTCAGACAAAAATTAATCGTACTATACCATGAATAAAGTGCTTTTGATGATTTGAGTGATAAAAAACTCCTGATTTTCAAATGATTATGCGATCACGATTTTCACAAGCACCTTGCGGTGACTATATTTATTCACGCTTGCGGTCAAAACTCCCGCAGCTTCAAATACCTTTACCGCCGAAAACATTTCATCACCGTTTTGTACGCCGCATTTTTAAGTACGTTGACCGACACCTACCGACATAAAGGATTAAGAAAGAGGCTGATAGAAGACCTTCGAAAACGCGGGATTACCGACGAAGCCGTTCTAGCTGCGATGTTGGCTGTTCCCAGGCATTTTTTCC
The DNA here is from genome assembly GCA_016787465.1 of Saprospiraceae bacterium. Lineage (GTDB taxonomy): Bacteria > Bacteroidota > Bacteroidia > Chitinophagales > Saprospiraceae > M3007. Next base: position 8,639 of record JAEUUR010000510.1, read on the forward strand.
TGGATAAAGCTTTTGAGGAACATGCTTATGAAGATAAACCATTTCCGATCGGGCATGATCAAACCATTTCACAACCTTTCACCGTTGCCTATCAATCCAGCCTGTTGAATATCAAAGCAGGCGACCGGGTACTGGAAATCGGTACCGGATCCGGCTACCAGGCAGCTATCCTCGCTGCGCTTGGCGCAAAGGTTTACACGGTGGAACGCCAGGAAGGATTGTACCACAAAACGATGGAGTTGCTCCAGACAATGGGTTTCCGGACAGTGCATTGTTTTTTGCGGGATGGCAGCCAGGGACTCAAAACCTATGCCCCATTTCATAAAATTATTGTCACTGCCGGCGCTCCGGTGGTACCTGAACCCCTGAAAGCCCAACTGACAATCGGCGGTACACTGGTAATTCCGGTTGGCGAAGACGTGCAAAAAATGATGCAAATCACCAGGCTTTCCGAAACTGATTTTAAAGAAGAAACCCTGGATGTATTCCGGTTCGTACCGCTGTTGCCGGGAATAAAGAAAAATTGATCCGATTGTTCCGATTATCAAAAATTATGCGAAATCCAATACTCTAAAATCCGCAGTTCAATTCGCGTTTTTCAGACGATTCAGCTATACTTCGCGCTGTTTGGTTTTGAAAAAAGCCTTCGGCTAAAGCATTGGTTTACAGCGCTCTGTATGACAGGTTACATTCAAAACCACTCTGCGTTCACTATAATTAACAAATGAAACAATCGAATCAATCGGAACAATCGAATCAATCAGCTCATTCCACCAAATGAATCAGTTCCTCCAATCCTTCCAAATGGGCTTTAAAAGCGTCCGTGCCTAGTTCGGTGGCGGAATAAGTGGTTTGAGGTTTCTTTCCGATGAAGACTTTATGAACCTGAATATAGCCATTGGACTCCAGGGGTTTGAGGTGACTGGCCAGGTTGCCATCGGTAAGTTCGAGTGTTTGACGTAGGGTATTGTAATCGATCCGTTCATTGGAAACCATCAATGCCATGATCGCCAGGCGGTTGCGATGGTCGAATGCAGGATTGAGTTTGGCAAGCAGCTCCTTCAAAATGATCGTTTTTACGGCACGAATGTATTAATTTGTTGAAATTTGCGCCTTCTCTATCAACTCAAACCACCAGACGCCTGGTTAAACATGGATAAAAATCTCATTTACGGTCACCATCCGGTGGTGGAAGCCATTCAATCGGGCAAAGCGGTGGAAAAAGTATTTTTTCAGCAGGGCGTTCGGGGAGAACTGGAAAAAGAAATCCGGCAACTTACAAAGGCTCACGATATACCGATGCAGGTGGTTCCGAAGGAAAAGTTGAATCGAATGGTACGAGGGCAGCATCAGGGGGTCATTGCCTACCTGTCGCTCGTCAGCTATCAATCCATTGAAGATGTGTTGCCTTTTATTTATGAATCCGGTGAAACGCCTTTGTTGGTGTTGCTCGACAGCATCACGGATGTGCGAAATTTCGGCGCTATTTGCAGGAGCGCTTATTGTGCAGGAGCGCATGCGGTCATTGTTCCGCAATCGGGTTCGGCGTTGGCCAATGAAGATGCTATGAAAGCTTCAGCGGGCGCGCTGGCGCACGTGCGCCTGTGTCGTGTGCGAAGTTTGTTCAGTACGGTAGAATGGTTGCAAGCTTCCGGCGTTCAAGTGGTGGCTACTGCGCTCACCGACCGCGCTATTGATATTGACAAGGCGGATTTAAGCGGCCCAACCGCAATTTTAATGGGCGCTGAAGGAGAGGGTGTACATCCGAAATTGCTGAAAATGTCGGACGCTGTGGTAAAAATACCTCAGGTGGCTGGGTTTGATTCGTATAATGTCAGTGTTGCAACCGGTATTGCGCTGTATGAAACGCTTCGGCAACGGAAAAATGGTTAAAAATTACTCGATTAATCCACGGCCTTCTTTCAACAGTAGGGCTGCACCCTACTTTGGCATATGGCGCCCCGTCGGGGCTGCCCTTACTCGATTAATCCACGGCCTTCTTTCACGAAACAGTAGGGCTGCACCCTACTTTGACATATGGCGCCCCTTCGGGGCTGCCCTTACTCGATCAATCCACGGCCTTCTTTCACGATTTTGCCTTTTTCGAGCAATTCCTTCATGAGGCGGTCGAGAATGCCGTTAATGAATTCTTTACTTTTTTCGGTGGAATAGATTTTAGAGACTTCCACGAATTCGTTGATCGTCACCTTGGTTGGAATCGTTGGGAAATATAGCAGCTCGCAAAGTGCCATTTTGAGCATCACCATATCGAGAATAGCTACTCGCTCAGCATCCCAGTTGCGCAAGGTCGGTTCGATTTCAACAAACAGGGTACGGTCTTCTTCACAAGTTTTGCGGAGTAATTCTTCGCCGAATTCAAGGACAGTAGCATCGGATGGCTCGTGTTCTTCATAGAATTTTCCGCTGACAGGCAGCGCCTTCAGCGTTTTTTTCATGGCGCCCGCTACCAGCGACTCATCGTCGGCCCAGTTGTTGTACCTGTCTTCCGACATATCTGAATACAAATCATTGGACGACAGGAATTTGTAAAGCTCCAACAGAATTTTGTTGTGGTCCGCAGTTTCAGGTTGTTCGAGTGCCAGGTAGTTTTTGTACTCTGGTGTGTCGGCAAAAGCCTGATACAAATTGCGGATATGGTCTTCATCGATATTTTCATTCACCTTGTATTTCTGAACAAGGCCCATGAAATCGACATGGTTGGCGAGGGAACGGGTGCAATCATTTTTACTTAGCCGTGGGTCGAAGGATTTGTCTTCGTCGGAAGGAAGCAACTTCGCAGCACGGATTTCGGCATCTTTTTCAGCGAATTGTGCAACCCTCAACAAGACATAAAGCTGGAAAATATACAATTCGAACGACTTCCAAATCCCGTCTTTATAACTTTGCACCAAATCAGTGGTGGTGAGTTGTTCATCCCGATTGAGCATGTACAGGAGTTGCATCACTTTAATACGAACGCTGCGACGACTAAGCATAAAATTTCAAATAACGATTGCGAAATGGGTTGTATTTGCTGCTGCAAAGGAACAAAAAAATCTTGGTATCAATGGCGTGATGCCGTAAATTTTCACTTGTAGTCCCAATTTCATCTGATTTTAGAAAAGCTCTATCTAAAAAATGGGCTTGAGCTCAATAAAATAGCCGCCTTTTGAGTTCTTGATTGTAAAATTGCGCCCCGACTTCCATTTGTTCTTCGCATTGAAAAATTCTGGGATCTCTGTTACTGCTATGAAAACTGTTGAACAATTTTTTCTCTACTGTTCCGGCGTGGATTTTTCCATGCTCGAAAAATGCCCTTCCGACCGCAACAAATATGTCGGCATCGGCGCCACGATTTTCTTCACCGGCATTTTTGCCTTTTTCTCTTCCGGCTATGCTTTGTACACGGTGTTCGACAGCCCATGGGCTGCTGTTCCATTCGGTATCGTTTGGGGATTGATGATTTTCAACCTTGACCGCTACATTGTTATGAGTATGAAACGCGTGGGGCAATGGTACCGCGACCTATTGGTTGCACTTCCGCGAATTGCATTGGCTATTTTGTTGGCAATAGTGATTTCCAAGCCGCTGGAAATGAAAATTTTTGAAAAAGAAATTCAGGCTGAGCTGGTTCAAATGGAACAAGAGGTGTTTAAAGAGCAGGAAGACCGCGTAAAAGCGCGATTTACCGCAGAAATTGACATCAAAAAAGCTGAAATCGCGGCTATCAAAGCGGAAATCGCGACTAAAACCATTGCACGCGACTCCCTCGCCATGATTGCGTTGCAGGAAGCAGACGGCACCGGAGGCTCTAAACAACGCAACTTGGGCCCTATTTATCTCGCCAAAAAAACGGAAGCGGAAAAAGCACAGGCCGAACTGGCAGCCCTCACTGTCGCCGCCCAACCCAAACTCGATTTAAAAGAAAAGGAAATCGCCGAGATCGAACAGAAAGTGTTGGCCGAAACCGCTACGTTGCAACGCGGGCGTTACGATGGCCTCGCAGCCCGCATGGAAGCCCTCAACCGCCTGAGTGCAGAAAGCCATGCCATTTTGTTGGCAAGCATGTTTATTACGCTGCTTTTTATGGCCATCGAAACAGCTCCGATTTTGGTGAAATTGATTTCTTATCGCAGTCCGTACGACTACCTGCTGCACGAACACGAGCATGTATTTGAAATGGCCACCCTTGAAACCACTACCCTGCGCAGCAACG
>JAEUUR010000576.1 GCA_016787465.1 Saprospiraceae bacterium
CAATATCGGTATGGGTATGCTGAACTAAATATATTTCCCAGGGTCTGACAGGCTCCAGGGTAAACTTCTTCTTAAGCGCTGCATTGGTTCCGATTTTGATTTCTGCCATTCGTTCCTGCCTGGATAATGCTTTCGGCACCAACATTTCAATTTTATTAAAACCGGCTTTTAAAACAGCCTTTGCCTGCTCAGACCCGATTTTGACCATGACGGGAACATCTTCCCCAATATGTACAAAATCAATGCTTACACTGTGCAACAGCGCTCCATTCCGTTTGGCCACAACCTTGTTCTGGTAAATTTCGATATTTTCCTGAATGCCTGATTTGAAGGTCATGTACCAGGCATCATTGCCTTTTGTTTTTGAACTGACTTTCAACTTTAACGGTTTTCCCGGAGTTGCGGCCGTTGCTGGAATTCTTAAAATGGCGAATCCCATTTGATCCTGATATTTATCAAGCATCGTGACATTAAAATCCAGGATTGCTCCTTCTATGCCATAAATCCTGTTGTTGCCTAATTGACTGGATGAAGCGCTGTTGAAGTCAAACCAGACTCTATCGTTGATGCTGAGTTGAAATTGGGAAGGTGTTGTTACGACATCCATTCCGAACATCCAGATAAAGGTTGCTATGGGTTGTGCGAAATCGGCGGGTATTTTTTCAGTTTCCCATTCAATTGGCACATAATCCGCCTGACCTCTTATCAACAATGCGGTATTAACCTGAGGCAATGGGGAATGGTAGCCAAACCTTTTGCCGGCAATCTCCTTGGCATACCCCTGTAAATAGGCTGTCGGCTTTGTTTGAGCAATTGGCTTAACCAGGCAGCACGATACAGATATACTAATTAACAAAAAACGCAGGGCCATATAGATTTAGGTGGTTTGAATAGCAATGGGCATTTTCGGAAGGTCTTTAAATATCCTGAAATACAAGGTGCTAGTTGGGAAAAAAATTACCCAGACCGTTAAAAAGATCAATTTTATGTCGGTACTGAATGAACAGTGGGCTTGGTACCACATTTCCAGGGCGCCTTTGTAGGGGGCAATATGCTCTAGGTAAAATTGCCGGGCATTTCGTCCGGGCGCTGAAAGTAATTTTTCCTCGTCTCTGAAAACGATACTTCCGATACCAGTGATTCCCGGTTTTACTTCGTAAATCCGTTCCTGAACTTCCGGACTGTACGCTTCAAAATCCACCAGCATTTGAGGTCGGGGGCCAACCAGCGACATGTCGCCTGCAATAACATTGATCAATTGCGGCAATTCATTGATTTTGCTTTTACGCAAGTATTTGCCCACCGGTGTAACCCTCGGATCATTTTTGAGGGTTAAACTGCCAGCGCCGAGGTTGGGGCTGTTTTGAAGCATGGTCGCAAATTTCAGGATTCCAAACTGCCTTTTTTTGAAGCCTATGCGCATTTGACGGTAAAACACTTTGCGCTCTCCGGTGCAGGCAAGCAGCAAAATGATTGGCGCTGTCAGCGGGATAAGCAGTAACACAAGCGGGATACTGATTGAAAGATCCAGACCGCGTTTTATCAGTCGACTACATCCTTTCATCGAGGTTTTTTCCCTTCTCAATGTGTTGGAATTCAGGCATGATGCTGCTCAATACGTTGATAATATCTGATTTTTTGACGTCGGGAGTTTGCATCACTGCGGTCAGTTCGTTAAAGAACGTTTCCAAACGGAGTAACTGAATTTCTTGCGCTGTTTGTATGACGCCGATGGATTTGAACCGCGAAAAATCGGGGGTCTCCCGGCTTGTG
>JAEUUR010000581.1 GCA_016787465.1 Saprospiraceae bacterium
CCTGCAATCTGGAAGGGCCGAGGTTGTTGGTGAGGTTGTTGTAAAGTGATTGTTGGAAAGCTTTGGCTTCATCTTCCTCGATCTTAGCAAGTTGGTCTGCGGTCAGGCTGGCCGGCGCTTTACCCATGTTGTTCACCTGGAACGGTAGCACCGCCAGGGTTTTGTGTTCGCGGCCTTTTTTGCGGAAATTGGGCGACAGGAAGTCTTTGGGGCCGGAGCAGGCGTACAAACCTGCGAAGAACAAAACGAGGATAATTTTGATTTTCATGTGTGAAGGTTTTAAAAATTGAGAATAGGAGTGGCTTCCGGTTCAGGCGCATAAAAGCCTGAACGGTGAAGGGATTAGCGTGAAATGAAGGATGAATAAAACCGGCGATTAAAGCGTCTTGGAAACGTTACAGATCGATTTTATAAAATTTCAGCGCAATCAAATAATCCCACAAATCCGTGATTAAATTTTGCTCAGGTACTTGCGAATCGCATCGTGGCGGTTATTGACCTGAAGTTTTTGGTAGATATTGAAGACGTGGATTTTGACCGTTCCTTCGGAAATCGTTTTGGCCGGTGCGTTTTCGTTGGGCAGCATGCCTGCAATTTCTTTGTACATCAGCCCCTTTGACAACAGTTCAAGAATTTCTTTTTCTCTGGGGCTCAATTGTTGAACCATAGCCAGTTCTTCCGGCGATTTATGGAAGCTTCCGATCACTTTTTTGGCTATTTCCGGGCTCATGGGTGCGCCTCCGGAATAGAATTCAGTCAGCACATCGATCATTTTTCTGGGGATATCGCCTTTGAGGATGTAACTGCCAGCGCCGACGCGCAACGCTTCAAACACCTTTCCGTCGTCGCCATGCGAAGTGATTACCATAAATTTAAGATCCGGGGCGATCAATTTCAGGCGTAACATGCATTCGATCCCATTGATCAGGGAGTTTTCAAAAATGAGGTCCATGAGCACGATATCTGGTTTCTGCGCCGGAATTTTTTTCATGGCTTCATCGGTAGCCCCGTAGCAGCCGAGGCATTCGATATGTGCCGCTTCAGCCAGTTCTGCCAACAGCCATTCCCGAAACTCAGGGTCGTCTTCAACAATACAAACTCGAAATTTTTCCATAAGGTAAGTTCATTAGGATGATGTACCGCGTTGGTAAGGCAAAAGTCATCACAACCAATTTGCTGTGCAATATGGAATTAGTTTATGGGTAAAGGAGCGTATAAACGGAGGATGGTTCCGCCGCCGGAAGGACGGATCCACTCCGCCGAGCCACCCAGTTTTTCCATTTGTTTATGAATACTGCTCAATCCTTTGCCTTTCGCAGTAACCGCGTTAGCATCAAAGCCAATACCGTTATCACGAATTAGGATAACCAGTTCGGATGTTGAAATAAGTATTTGTAAGGATATTTCGGTGGCTTCGGCATGCCTCAAACTGTTGTTCAACCCTTCTTTAACCGCACGAAGCAGTAAAATCCGATGGACCCCGAATAGAATTTGGTCTTCAAAATCGATTGGTATGTTCATGGTTAGTTGGATCCCTGTATTTTCAAAAAGTGCCGTTGCCTCGCGCCGGATTCGAGCTAGCAAACTCCCAAGAGAGTCCATTTCAGGGTCTGTTGCCCAAGATAAGGAACGCCGGTTTTCGTCGAGCTCACCTGCCAGGCGCGCTATTTTTTGAAACCAGGAGACGGCGGCTTGCGGATCAAATTGGCGGATGGCGCGTTCACTGGTAATACGTATTCCTGAAAGCCCGGCCCCGAGGTCGTCGTGAATACCCTGAGAGATTTGGTCGCGTTGGTCGCGCAGGGCGATTTGTTGCTCCAATTGTAACTGTTTTCGCTCGGCTTCCCGTTGTTGCTTTTCCATTAAAAGTAGCTTGGCACGCAACCGGTACCTGTAGTAGAGGGTGGTTGCAAAGCCAACCAGCGCCAGGGCGCAGCCAAGGATTGAAAATTTGAACCAATTCGTTTGGGTGAAATGCGGATGGACAACCACCCAAACATGCAGAGATTCGTTTTCCGACGTCCAGATACCTTCTGCGTTGCAGGCTTGAACCCTCAATTGATAATGGCCTGGCGGCAAATTTGGATAAGTGATAAAAGATTGGGTTCCCAAATGCACCCA
>JAEUUR010000589.1 GCA_016787465.1 Saprospiraceae bacterium
TGTTTTTTCCTGCAACGGGTTACAGAGGTTTTTGTATTGCCCATCCCGCCGGCGTTTGGCATCTTCTAGGATGTCCTTTTGAATGGCATCCCAATTACGCAGGAAGGATTCCTTCAGTTCGAGCATGCAGGCGTACGGCAAATCGGGCAATTCTTCCCCGCATGGGCAAAGCGGGCTTCCGCTTTGAGAAGAGGAATCGTTAACAGATTGAAATTTCCAGTCTTCCGGGTTGTTCATTACCTGATCACGTTCTTCCGGCGTATCATACCAACAAGCTTCAAAATCAGTTATAAAACATTCTTTTACAATGTAGTAGGTGTAATAATCACCTTCCTTGACAGGATAAATGGCGCCTGGTTTTTGCGCTTCAAACAAAAACTCCTCCACACCGTAGTGGCAGGCATTGGGGTCGGTTGAACATGGCGTTTGCCGTTCCGCGCGCACACAATGGTCATCTTTATCACGCCCCCAGGCCAGGTCTTCACCGCTGATGATGGTTCCATCGTTTTGCGTTTGGTTCGAGTAGGTTTGCGCGCTGACGGCCAACAGTTCAATGATGTCTATCCGGTACCGGTTTTGTGTGCCGGAGGTTGCTGTCACCGAAATATTGTTAGGGTAAGCCAACAATTGAAGCAGGTATTCGAAAGCGCGGAGCGCTTCCAGGTGGCTACTGAATGATTCTTTGCCAACCAGCAATGGGGTTGTCGGCGCTGACGGATCGGTGAGCTGGAAATAATAGCGATCAAGGTATTTGAACACCGGGTAAGCAGCTGCTTTCCCACTCAGGTATTCAATCAGCCCATTTTCATTAGCGCCATAGCTGTTGATCAGCTCTTCGGCTACCACGGCCACACATTCCGAATTAGGGTTGCAGCCGGAGGCATATTGGGTAAAATCCCAGTAGGTTCTGATTTTACCGTTTTTACCATAATTATCCCTACATGCGGCAATTTCCAGTATGTCAAAAAACTGCTCCTCCAACGCTTCCAGCGCCAGTTCCTTGGTGTCGTAACCTGAAAAACTCACCCACAGGTTTTTGTTTTCCCGCAGATCATACAAGACGAAATGGTGCTTGCAAAGGCCATTTTCTCCGGTGGGTAGTTGGATGGTTTTTTGCAAGGATTGACAAAAATCCGGGAATTGGCTGAAGAGGAAGTTTTTGCTGAACAACAAGTCTTTTATTTCACAGGCATCATTCAGGTTGTTGTAGGTTCTTACGTTGCCTTTGGCCAGCGTCTTACTGCGGCCCTCGCAACGGTCGACGGAACAAGGGTCGACCTCAATAGGGCAAGGCTTGACCGGGCATGGATCGACCGGGCATGGGTGATAAGCTACCGGTTGATCTTTTTTTGCAAACTGATAAAGGTATGGTTTGTTGGATATGATGGCTCTGTCAATCTCCTCGGGTTGCAATACGTCGACGGGCCGCACCCAGTTTCCAATAATGGCCGAAAGTGGTTTGTCGATGGAAGCGATGAGTTCCATCGTTTTTTTAATGGTTGTGATTTCTCCGGCAGAAGGGCGTGATACGGTAGCCAAGGTGGCTATTTTTTGATTACCTTTAGCCAGGTGAACGGGTTTGTTCGTCGTGGAAACCACCGGCAGGTTTTTGATGGAATCAAAAAAAGCGGTGTATTCTTCTGTCAATTTTTTTTCATCGTCAAATTCCTTTTCGCTTCTCCAGAGCGGTTCAAGACCGCCATCAGCTTTGGCACGGTTGTTTTGAAAACGCCATTTCACCGCTTTCGAGCTAGTTTCCACTTTCATTGCGGCGGCTTCAAGTTCTTTTTTAAGCAATTGGTTGGCGTCTTTTTCAGCTCCGTCGGCAATTTGTAATTTCCATTCCGACTCCTTGACTTTTTTTGCTTCGAAAATAGCGATCATGGTATCTGCCAAAGCTTTGCGGGCCTCTTCGCGGGATGGGAAACTTATGAGGCTGGAAATCGCCACCTGCCTACCTGCCGGCAGGGCGTCTACCCGGTAAGTCGGCTGCAATTGTTTGTATTGCAAGAATTTAATCGCACCTTTAAAGTCGGACACCTGTTTTTTCAGTGCTTTGTCGCGTGCATTTGGGCTTGAAAAATCAGGCTGGTTCTGAGCTAAAAAACGTTGATCGTCACCTTTTAAAATAAAGATGTAATGCAGGTTCACAGCATCACCGGAAGGCAGGTAGGCTTTGACGTTACCGGCAGTTTTGTATGCTTTTTGCAGGTCCGACAATGCGGCTGTTTCCGTAGGGTAAACTTCATAACTTTCGAGGGCTGGTTTGCCGTCTGAAGAAAACATCAAAAAACTCCAGGCCGAATCCAGTTTTTCGAACTTCAATTTGGTGTTGGAATTGCCAAATCGTTCCATCATATCTCCGACCAGCTCTTGCGCATCAAATTTGTTGGAATTGAACCAATTCGTATTGGCCAGCACCACGCTTTTTGCATTTCTAAGTTCAATGCGGGCTCCCTGTGTTTTGGATTGAACCAAGTGGTATGCGCTCTTTTTGACGCCCCATTCTTTTGCCTGGCGCCAGGCTGTTTGGGCGCGTTCTTTTTCTTTAAAAAGCTGAGCGCCCTGCCAGGTAATGCTGTTTTTAGTTGTGAATTGCCAGAAATAGGCTTCACCAACAGCCTGCAGGTACCCTTTGGTCTTCAGGTATTCAATACTGGCGTCAGTTGCTTTTTCAAGTGACTCGTGCTGCAGTTCGGATTGTTTATCTGCTGGCCACATCGACCAAACCCATTGCCCCGGAATTTCCTGAAAATGGCTTGCCGTTTTTGTCCATGCGCCGAGTTGAATGATATTATTCCGGTCGTCAACCAGATGCAGATCAATTTCCGGGCGACTTCCTTCAAACTCCTGGTTTGCCTTGTTGACCAGCGATTTTAAAGCCTCTTTTGAGGTGGCTGTTTCCAGATCGTTGAAAAGTTCCGGGTTGGGGAATTTCAGATCCGTACCTGTGAGTATTTGTTCGAATTTGAATTCGGTTGGGAACAAATTGCGTGTCGGATCAAACTCACCTATGTACAAGTTTTTGATATCTCTGATCTTATCCTCCACGGCAGACAAACTGGAATACAATCCTTCTCCTTTAAACCTGTAACCTTTATACTCCAGGAAATAGTTGTAGAGGCCGGTTTTAGGATCCTTTTCGGGTTTGATGGTATCGCCCTTTTTCATTCCCTCCTGGAGTGCTGCCGCCATTTTTTGAGCAGCATACCCGGAGAGCACCGGTTTTTCCGAATAAAAGACACGTTCATTGGTTCCTGCAACAAAACCAACTTCCTGCAAACGGGGTTTAGGCAATACTTCAATGTTGCACAAATTCCGCCGTTGCCGATTGGTCATGCCGGCCAGGGCAAAAACGCGTTTTTCGAAACCGGAGATATTGTTCGTATTCCAGGAAGGACAGCGATAATCAAAAGCCCGGCCACGGTTCCTGCTCAGATCAGGGTAATTCCAGAGAAAATCCGATTTATGTTGGATAATAGTTTCCAAATCCGGAACCTGCGGCACTGCTTCGCAATGGTTGGAAACTGTTTGCGGGAGTTTCAGCGCGGCGCCGAATGCGATAGCTGCATAGTCGGAAAAACGTTCTGCAAAACGCGCCATGAGGTGGTTGAGCAGGTTGTTTCGCCGATATGTGTAGGCATCCGGGTTTTCAAGCAGGTTTTGAATAAAGCCGGCATAATCAGCCGTTCGGAATACGATTTCAAAATCAAAATCGGAACCCGTTCGATAGGTTCGATAATTATCCGTGAGTGAAGCCCAATAAGCTGCGCTGTTGGCGGCGTTGTGCGCTTCGGAGCGGGAGTTGTAATGCTCGTATGAAACAAACGCCAGTTCAGGCATGGAATCGAGGCAAAACACAAAAAAGAACCCGCTGAAATCCTGGATCACTTCCATGGAGTAGTTTCCGGTGGAGAAATCGCGACGGGCAGACTCCATTACCCGGTTTCGCCGGGCCATGGATTTGAAACCTCTGGCTTTCAGGCGCCGGATGCGATGCTCTGTGGCGGGTGATTTTTCACAAGCAAGTTCAACCACCAAGGTATCGTTCATGGTATCCCGGATATCGCACAGGATGGTTTGCAGGGCCGGGTTATTCACTACTGCCATGACTACGGCGCCTTCGATGATGGGCTGATCCGGGTTGGCGCCAAAACGAAGAAGGGAGTTTAATTCCTGGGTTGACTTGTTATCCAGTTTTTTTGCGAAAAAGCTGTGTTTAAGTTCCGGTTTGCGTGTTTTTTCTGGCGCTCGTGAATAGATGTCGCGGATGTGCGACAATTGTTGCAGGTAATTGGCCAACAGCTGATCGAAAAACAACAGAAATGCACGCAATTGATGCGCCTGGGTTTTGCGCAGCAAGGTGGCACTGTCGGGCAACCCGGTTTCGCCAACGCCATAAACACGCGGAAGTTCGGTTTGTATCGACCAATATTCATCAAGGCCTTCGCGGGCGGCGCCGTAAGGGATTTCAAGGTTTAAAAAGCTATTGTCGAGGCGTGTTTTATTGTATTGTGTGAGCTGTTCCCTGATTTTTGGGGCATCGTAGGGCAATTTAACGCCTTTGTTATACAGGTTGATGATGCTGGATTCGTCCAGCACAGGAATACAACCTGACTGAAGCGGATAAATCCAGGCACTGTCAAGGTCGGCGGGTAAATTGACCAAACACAGGTTTTTCACCGATTCGACGCCTTCAATGTCGTGCAAAACGGAATACAAATCCGACAACCGGATTTCCGTACGGCGCTCCACTTTTTCCAGTTCTTCGGTATCGATGAAGCCGTGGCTGTTTTGAAGTAAGTTGAGCAGCCTGGTTTCTTTAGAGCTGCAAGCCTCCCTGTCCTCCTTGTCCTTTTCATCCTTCGTACAAGGTTCAACGAGTTGAGCGAGTTGATAAGGCCGGCCTGCATAGATATCTTCGATGTTTTTTCCTTTCTCCAGCAAAGTTTGAAGGGTATAGAAGCGCGCAGTCGGGGAAAAATACTCCTGGAGTTGGCGAATGATTTGCAGGTAAACTTTGTCGGCCTCATACCCGTCCGTGAGTTCGATATCGGCGCACAATTCAACCGATTGTGGAAACAGCGGAATAATTTTTACAAAGTCTTCACCCAGATTCCGATGGCGACTCAGGCAGTCCTGCACTTCGTTGATCAGTTTTTTTACAAATTCATTCTTCTGAATTTCGTTATTTTCTTCGATGATTAAATGTTCAGGGTTGGAAATTTCGATGTAAACGTTGTACAAACCATTCAAATTAACCCGACACGCCTCTGGGTCCTCCTGGTATTCTGGGTGCTCTGGGTCAGTTTTATTCACGGGTGGAAAACAACTCAATTGACATGAATTATCGTCGAAATACAAGGTTGGTTCCGATGTTTCCACCGGTTCCAGCCAGGCATTGCGCACGCCTTCTACTTCCATCAGCAACTTGCGGTAATCGGTGATCGTCACGGGGTTGCATGTGAGAATTTCGGCTGGCGT
>JAEUUR010000010.1 GCA_016787465.1 Saprospiraceae bacterium
GACGCCTGAAACCAAGCGGTACCCCTTAATATTTTACATTTTCCCATTTCCCATTTAAATTTCCAATTTTCTCAATTTCCAATTTCCCTCCCTCCGGCTATTTCATCTTTTCAATCAACTCCAAGGCGGCTTCCCGATTCCGGCTGCTTGGGCTGTCTATCACTTTTTGCAAGGCAATTTTGGCAGCTCCGACGTTGTTATTCATCAATTGGCACAAACCGGTGAACCAGTTGCGTTCGTCGAGGTATGCCACCGGATCCAAACGCCCTGCAGTTTCAAAGGCACGTACTGCCGCTCCATAATCCGGCGATGGTTGGTACATTAAACAAAGCCCCATTTGGAAATAATCACTTGCCTTGGCGTGTCCCTCCGATTCGATGGTGCGCAGGTAACGCAGTGATTTTTCATACATCTTCATTTCAAATGCCTCAATAGCCTGTCCGCGGTTTTTTTCTACCGACGCTTCGCCCCGGGTATTGCCTTGATTGAGCCTGAAAGGTTGTTCCAAATGCATAGCAGCCATCTGCTGAGCCGGGCTTCGGCTGTCATGGAGCAGGAAATACCAGGCTAGGGTGGAAAAGGCCAATAACAGTGTAGCTGCGGCCAGCAACCGTTTGAGGCGCGGCATGGAAAAATGGAAGGCCGGCGCGTTTCGGCGCACTTCCATTTGTTCGAGCTGGTCCGACCATTGCTTCATTTTGTCCCGGTCGAATTTGGCAAGAATCATGCTTTGTGCCAGAGATTCCCATTCGTCGTCTTTCAACGTACCGGTTTGGTGTTTTTCGAAATATTGTTTGATTAGCATGCAGTAGGATTTGAGTAGTTTGATGATTGTGATTATTCGTAATACCGGAAAAATTGTTTTCTCAGTTCGATGAGGCAACGTTCTTTTTTCTTCCGGGTATTAGCTTCTGAGCTGTCTTCAAGTATTTGTGTGAGTTTTTTCAGTTCAATTTTATCGTAGTAAAAGCCTTTTAGCAGCGTTTGGCACATGGCTCCGAGTTTTTCCCACGCTTTATCCAGGATACCGAGCGTTTCTGGTTCCGACAAAAAATCCGGCTCCCAGTTTCCTTCGGGGAAATGTTCGGTTGATACCTCCCTTGAACGTTCCAGTTTTTTCAAATATTCATTGACGGCGATTCTGACCAGATACGCTTCCAGGTTGCCATACACCACCTTGTTTTCAATCAACAATCGCCTCATTTGAAGCATTGCCCACATCATGCTGTCGTATGCGTCTTCATGCGAGGCTCTGTACTTTTTGATCAGAATACCCATGCAGGATTTGAATTTAGAGAGGAATAGTTTTTCAAACAACAATTCATTCCCATTCCTTAACTGTTGTGCAAGGTGCTCAAATGCCTCAGGGGTGAGCCCGAAATTGCGCTGCTCACTTGAGGTATGTATGTTTATCTCCTGTGGATCCATGTGTTTTTTCGCTCTTACCCTGTGATATGAATGAAATCCCAAGGTTTGTTAAATGTGACGGAAAAACAAAAAATAAACCTGGCTGGCCCGGAAGATCACACACCTTTTGACTGAAAGCCGTGCAAATAGTTGTCGGTTATTGTCACAAAGCAAAGGGTTTGATCTTCTAATTGAAAATGTTTGATTGACCGTGAGCAATTTTTACATTGCATCCATTCGTCATTGAAACACGTGTCAAATTAGTCAGCCGAATCATCCAGCGGAAAGCCGCCGGATATTCGGCTTTTATTATTTGTCCCTCTTTTGTTACGCTCAAACAAATATTTCAACGGCCTTGCCCGCCATTTTAATTAAATTCTGCATCTTTTAAAATAAACCGCTAATTGCGCGTTAATTAAATATTAAAATCGTTCCTTGAAAGCATCAAACAAACTTCACTTCAGCACCAACTCCTATTGCAAATCAAACCCATTCAAACTGTGCCACTAAATTTACTTACACCAATTATCCTGACCCATGAGATACCTCTCTATTTCCGGCACAGCAGGTGGGTTTTTTATCTTCAGTGCATCCCTGATGCCTGCTCAAAAACCCGACTCTTCCATGGTGGTGGTGAAAACCAGCACTGACACTTCTTCTTCCCCCATCAAATCCTGCACTTCGCACGATGAAGATTCCCAATTCTGGTTGTGGCGGCATGCGCGTGTAACTGGAGGGCAAATCACCTTGCCTTTTAAAATACGCAAAAACCCGGACTATCAAACCTTCCGCCTCACCACCGATGTCACCCTCGGCGGATATATCGGCTATACCCGGCAAATTTCCACCAAACGGAATTTCTCCTTAACGGTGCCGCTCACTGCCGGACTCACGTTCATCAACCTGAATGAAAACAATACCACCCTTACAATGGATGCCGGCCAGGATATGGATGTGGTACCCGGTATCACCTGGAGCACCGGATTGATCTTTCAACTGGAACAATATAGCATAGGACTGATGGTTGGGAAAGACTACGCCAGTAACGTAGGTAACCAATGGGAGTACCACGGGAAAATGTGGTGGTCGTTCGGGATTGGGTTTGTATTCTTGCAATAAATAAATATTGTTAAAATTCTTATTTGATTTAGTTAATGGTTAAACTCGCATTAAACCATTCCCAAATAGTTGTTCGCCCCCTTGAGTCCCCCTACGTTTGCCTCAAAATTTAACCGCTATGAAAAGTCCAATCTTGCTTTTTTCTCTTTTTGCCCTTTTAGTCCTTTCATCCTGTGAGCGCGAACCACCACCACTTGAACTGGAACGGTTCGATGTACGCTGGTACGACGACGACAATTCAGGCACACAAACCATTGGCGATGCGCTTCGTTTCGATATCAATGTGAACACGACCGACAGCGACCCCGACGATCAATACATCACCGAATGGGAGTTTTCTTATTTTGTCAACAACCATTTCGGAGGCGTCCTCCAAGCCGATGAACGTGTGAATATCAATACCTTGCTCCTGGATTTGGAAGTTTATATGGACAATCTTGCCGTTCCCGGC
>JAEUUR010000360.1 GCA_016787465.1 Saprospiraceae bacterium
TTCGCCGGGCGGTATGGGTACTTTTCACGGCTTGTGTATTGCCGCTTTAGCGCTCTACGGCATCAATGGTGGCGATGCGTTTTCTTATGCTAATATCGCATTTTTTGCCATTCAGATTTTTTATAACCTGGTTGCCGGTATTGCCGCTTTGCTGTTACTGCCGGTGTTGAACAGGCCTAAAAACACCACCTCATCTGGCGCCGACGCCTGATTTGTTGCGACCTCCAAAAAACAACACTGGAGGCGCTACTATCACGGCAATAAATACCACCCAAAACAGGATATTCAGCTTGCCGCCATCGTTTTTGGCAGCATTCAGGATATTCCAGGTAATCACCAGAAAAAGAAGCGAAACAAGCCCATTGACCACCCTGATGCCGGTTCTGGCACGACGATATTCAAACTCCGCGTTCTCCGGCGTGATTTTGGTGAGGTAGTTGAAATGATGAGGATACCTGCTCAATACAATCATACCAACCGTCATCACCAGACCGATCAGCGGAATGATAAAAATAGTGAACTTGGATCCGTAATCATCTGCAACCCCGCTGGCATTGAAATGGGTTGGAATTTGATCAGGCAGCCCGGGAAAATAGGCGATGGCCAGTAACAAACTTAGCCCGGCGAAAAATAAAGCCGAAACGTCCATCATTCTTTCAAGGGTGCTTGCAGGAAGTTGTAACCGTGGGCGCGTATCCATAGGAAAAGGTTTTTAATTTTGACCTGATAAAGGTGGTCGCTCAAAATTCCAAAAGTTTTAAAAGTACGGCAAAGATGTCAGAATTCTCGACGATTGAATCAAAAATACAGTCCTGGGAAGCAGCCGCCCAAACAGTCGCCACATGGCAAAATGCGGGTCTGAGTGTTGTTTTCACCAATGGCTGTTTCGATATTTTACACTACGGGCACATCCATTACCTGGCCGCCGCCAGGGATCTGGGTGATAAACTGGTAGTCGGACTGAACAGCGCGGGGTCGGTGCGTCGCTTGAAGGGGCCAACGAGACCTATCAACGATGAAGCTACACGTACGCACCTGATGGCAGCGCTGGCTTTTGTGGATGTAGTCGTCTTATTTGAAGAAGATACGCCGCTTGAGCTGATCCGGCAAATTCAGCCGGATATTTTGGTTAAAGGCGGCGACTGGACACCGGATCAAATCGTCGGTTCTGCAGACGTGCTTGCCCGGGGCGGCAAGGTGTTGTCGCTTGCCTTTATTGACGGTTATTCCACCACGAATATCGAAAAGAAAATCAAGGCGAGTTAAAGAGGATGGAAGGAGGAGGTGGTCTCATAGGTTGTTTTTCCGCGGAATTCGCTGACTTATTTCGCAGAAAACCTAAAGGAATTCTGCGGGAAAACAACTTGTGAGACAACCTCTCCCTTAATTTATGTGACTGATTTAGCCAATGATTGAACGATCTTTAGCCAGATTGGCTGCATACAACATGGATGCACCTGCCAGGCCTAAATCTTTGAGTAACATACTCATACTGGCTTGAGCGCCGTCGCCGCCCGACATTGCGCCAGGCAAGTGTACCATTACCACCAACAAGATCAAAAATACGGATAACAGGGTGGCAGCCAACTTGTCGTATTTGCCGATCAACATGGCCACTGCTGCTCCGATCAACCCTGCGCCCGACAAATATACCCAAACGATTTTAGCCGGCATGTAGGAAGGAACAACGTAATCAGCCATAGCCTGAGCATTCATGAAGTGAAACAGACCGAAAATGGCGAATGGAATCGGGAAAGCCCAGCGTCCAAGAGATAAAAATGCATTCATACTGAGGATGGTTCGTTTTGAAATGAATAATGATGTTGTGGAATTTGGTGTTTTAATCCCAAATTATTGACAGCAAAAATAGCATAGTTGTTTTTTAAACAAACATTATTGACAAAAATAATTTTATGAAATACGAAAAAGTCAGAATGTTGCTGTGTGGAGCCGATTCTTAATTTGGCAAGGCGCTTAGTATGCCGGCTATTTTATTTGTCAGCCAAAGCGCCTTGTGATAAGCGCCGGCTTGATTTAAAGTGAGTACCAACGACGTTTGAAGTTCTGGTGCATATAACATCATCGAAGCATAAGCGCTGTCGTGCCCAAAAAATTGAATTTTTTGAAATACTTTTTGCTGCACGCCCATTCCGTATAAATCGATGCGCCCTGTAATGGGAGGATCCGGGAAAGTAAACATGAGGTTTTGTGTTTCACTTTTTTCAAAAAACCGGCCCTCGTACAACGCCCGAACCAACAGGGATAAATCGGACAAACTCGATACCAAACCACCGCCGCCCCAGTCAAAACCGGTGTTTACCCGTTCAAGCGAGTCAGCACCGTAGAAAGGATAAACCATCGGCGCCGCACCGGGAGAGGCTTCGTGAAATTCCAGGTAGGTATCAGGCAGGATCAGTCGGGCAAAAATTCGTTCAGACAACAACGCATGAAACGGTTTGCGGCCGATTTGTTCGATTATGAGCGCCAGGAGCAGGTAATTGGTGTCGGCATAATGAAATCCGTTCCCCGGGGCGAACTTGGTTTGTCGATGTAACCCGGCTTCAAAAAACTGTTCCATGACCAATTTCCAGTTCCACCGCTGTTCAGGATGTGCCATCACGAATGCCATAAATTGTTCGTTACCCGCAAAATAGTCAGGAAGGCCGCTGGCATGGGAAAGCAGGTGGCTCACTTGGATTGAATCGGTATATGAACGTCCTTCATACCAATGCAGGTCGCTCAAATACGTTTTTACATCTTGCGGCAAGCAGGCTGACAAAGGCGTATCCAGTGTGATCAATCCCTGTTCAACCATTTGCAAGGCAAGGACGGCGGTGAAGGGTTTGCTCATGCTGCCTGCCCGAAAACGGAAATGCGGCTCAACCTCGATGCCATTTTCAGTGGTTACGCCGGCCGCCAACTGAATGTTAATACCTTGAACCGGATTGGTCAACGCAATCATTGCGTTGTAAATAGGGGCTGCACCAGAAGGTTTTAATACCTGCGTCAGAAGGTCATGTATCGTTTCCATTGGAATCGGAATGAAGTTGAAATATGGTTTCGTTGATGGCGCGCGCCAGCTTGTCGTGGTTACTCAGGTGCGGGATTTTTCGTTGAAACCCGGTTTTACCGGATGCCTGCAAAAACTGTTCAAACCCGCCTTTGGGCATCAACCGTATTTTCAAGGGCGCAATGGCCTTGTGAACCACGACATCTTTGTAGGAAAAATTTCTAAGCTGAAGTTTTTCATCCAGGCTTCTGGCAAATGCCGGTAAATCGGTTGGCGGGTTTCCAAATTCAATAAACCATTCATGATATGGCAAATACCCATCGTGGGAGATATGTGGCGCTACGGTGTATTCTACCACGGTTGCGCCAAACTGCCGGGCGGTTTCGGCCAGCGACTTGTCGGTTTCTTCCACTGTTATGTGCTCGCCGAATGCTGAAATGTACTGTGCAATCCGACCCGTTATTTCAATTCTGTGCGGAAAAACAGAACGAAACCGGACGGTATCGCCATTCAAATAGCCCCACAAACCTGCATTCGTATTCAACACCAAAGCGTAGGTAGCGCCAACCTGAACCTCCGCCAGGCTTAACCTTTGGGGATTGAGGGAGGCAACTGATTCCAGTGGTACGAATTCAAAAAATATTCCATTGTTCAGAACCAATTGCATACCGCGTTCTTCCAACCGGTCCTGATAGGCGATAAATGCTTCTGTGGAGGGAAATGTTTCCAACACGTCGAATGGCAGATCGATGTATTGCCTGATTTCAGGTAAAAATGGTTCATAATCCATGCCGCTCAAAAGCAATAACCGGAAATTGGGAAACAGTTGACTGAATCGTTTCCCGGTCTTTTTCTCCAGCGCGCGCAGGAATACGAGCAGCCATACCGGCATGGCAACGATCATCCGGATATCCTGACCTAATGCCGCCCGGATCATCGCATCAATTCGGGTTTCATAATCCGGAATCGCATTGATAGCATCGGATGGGATTCGGCGACCGCGAAACCAAAAGGGTATGCAACTGTTGGCAATGGTTGAAATCGGGGCTGCTTTTATGCCGTTGACCTGTTCAAAAAAATGACCGTCGGAGAATAACAGCGACTTGCCTTTCAGAAAGTCAAATTTATGGTAACGCAGCCCGTAATTGATGCCCACATACTGCGGCGCATGAATTTGGTTGGATAAGGAAGCCGAAGTAACCGGCAGGTATTTGGTATGGCTTGTAGTGCCGGATGTTTTACCTAAAAAAATAGGTTTGCCGGGCCATAATACATTCCTTTCGCCTTGTACTACCCGGTCCAGATAAGGGCGCAGCGCTTCATAGTCGCGAAGGGGTACGTTTTTTGTAAAATCCTGATAATCCGAAATTTGGTTGAAATGGTGGTCCTTTCCGAAACTGGTGCTTTGTCCCTGCCGGATAAATTTCCGGAATAACTTCTGTTGCTGTCCGACCGGATCAGCCAACATCGCATCGAGCAAGCGGTGTTTGTGGCGGAAAATCAAAGAGATCAAAAAATCCACAGCGTTAGGTATAGTCGAAAGCGGAAGCGAAAAGCGGACGAGCGGTTAAATCATGAATTTCTTCCCGGCTCAAATCGTGGAAGGATGCCATGATGTATGCGTCAGAATCCTTTACAAACGCATGAAGTAGACCGGTGCTGATATTTTTTAAAATTTGATCCCGTATCGGACAGGATTCACCAAGCCAGAACATGCCAGATTTGAGTTTTTCTTTTGCGAGCAAACTTTCGAACAGTTCGGCAAGACGGTTTTCATAACCAGGTTTTACGAAGATGCCTTCAAACGCCAAAAATTCAAACCGTGAAGGATTGAACAAACCATTCAGCAATGGGATGTAGGGCACTACGTTGATGATCAGTTTTCCCATTAAACCTGCCATACTGTTAACCACCCAATGCACCCGGTGCATCTGGCAGCCGGCAACCACTTCCCCTTTTTCCCTGATTACAAAATAGTTGTCGTGTAAAAACAGGGAGTTGAATTGAACCAGGGCGTGTTCCCGGTATTGTTGGCGCAACAAATCGAGCATGGCGGCTCGGTCGTCCGGAAGCTTAATTTGTTCAACGGAAGCTGAAATTTTAGGAAAAAAGCGGCTGAATCCATTGGTTTTCATTACCCCTATCCGCTCATAACCTGCGCTGCTCACTACTTTGTACGACCCGTAATTGCCCTTTTCCACGCAAGCGAAAAAAATGGTTTTTAAATTTTCATTGGCACGAATTGCCTCCATCACTTTGATGGAATAGTTTTTCATCACTCCTTTGCCTTTGATCTCTTCGGAAGCTGCGAAATAACGGATATAATAACAAGGAAATGTGTGTATACCAACAGAAACGGGAGTTTTGCAGAATACGGCGGTGCCCTGCATCCGCTCTCCGTGGTAGATCGCCATCAAAATCGGATGATGCAGATGTCGTATATGCTCTTCGGTGTTTTTATGCTCATAAACCGCGCCTTCATTACCCCAGGCAATGCTGTCGAGAAACTTCATCGCGGATTCAGGAATTCCTTCGTGGCGGTAAATGCTGTATTCGCCGTCACTCAATACCAATTGCTTTTCCATGTCCAATTTTGCTGCGTTTTAAAATACCTTGGTCTTCCAGTTGCTCACAACTGGTGTGAATTTTAGCCTCAAGGTCGGCTAATACACTTGGGTTATGTGCCGGAGAAAGGAAACAATTCCGACCCTCCCATACATAAACGCCATTGAGTAACAATTGATAATACAATAAACTCAACCGACCGGGTGTCTGGAACCGGAACAAAGAAGCGAATTGATGAACGGATAACGGATATTGGTTGTCATCAAAATAGGCATTGAGCCTGGCGCAAAAATTAGCCGTAGTTTCATTCAAATCACGCAGGATTTTCCCTTCCGATTGATTCAAAATTTCCAGCACCTTTAATGCCGAAGCCATGGCAAGGGGATGATGGCAGAAGGTGCCGGCTACAAATGTAGCTTTTACCAGCGGAACTGAATCGTCGCCATATTGCCAGAAGCCGCCGTCGGTCGCATCCAGGAACCGAGCTTTACCGGCCACAATCCCTATGGGCAAACCGCCACCGATGACCTTCCCATACGTAACAATATCGGCCTGTACGCCGAAATGCTGTTGACTGCCTCCAATGTCGACCCGAAACCCGGTAATGACTTCGTCGAAGATCAGGGCTATATCGTTTTCTTCGGTTACGTTCCGAAGTTCCTGCAAATATTCCCTGGGCTGAAACGCGGGATTTCTGCTTTGCACAGGTTCGGTTAGCACCGCAGCAATTTCATCCTTGTGATTTTTAATGAACTCCAGTGATTCCTCGGCGCCGTATTCCAGCAGATAGGATTCATTGAGGATCGACTGCGTCACGCCAGGTACGATTTCTTTAGCGAGATGCGTTACGGGGTCAGTTTTTAAAGACAAAAGGGTGTCAAATGTGCCGTGGTACGCGCCTTTGAAAAACACGAAGTATTTTTTGTGGGTAATCGCTTTGGCAAGGCGCAAGGCTACCATCACAGCCTCGGTGCCGGAATTGAAAAAAGCAACCCGTTGAACGCCCGTAGCTTTGGATATTTCGGCAGACAGTTTGCCGGCCAAGGGCGAAATCGGACCCACCGACCAGCTTATCTGCAACTGCTTTTCAATGGCTTCCCGGATCGGCGCATAATTGTGACCGAACAGGATGGAACCAAAACCCATCGTCAGGTCTATATATTCGTTTTCATCCAAATCATACACAAACGGGCCGTCGGTTCGGTCGCAAACCAAGGTGTAGACGATCTCCTTCATCTCTTTATTAAACCCGGCTGCATTTCGGTTGAGGGCAAATACGTTGCGATAGTTTTGGGTGTGCGCTTTGGTTAACTTGTTCTTGATTGAAAGCTGTTCGTACATCGTTTCGGCAATTTTGTGCAAACTGCAATTGCTGACTCACAGCCTGCAAATGAAAATAATCACCTCAAAGGGGTAGGATAAATGTAGGAACACCGACTCCTATACTCAGGTGATTAAATACATGTCCGAAACTGATTTTCATCAAACATCTATTGCCATCATCCACGTTAAAAAGTCGGGCATGGCTTCTCCCCAGGTTTGTGGCTCGTGGCGTCCGTTTTCTAATTCGAGGTATCGGATGGATTTGTCGCCGTAACCTTTGGCCCGAAGGGCCTTGATGAGGTCTTGTGTGTCGTCGATGGAATCAATGATGCCGTTTCCGTTCCGGTCGTCTTCTTCGTCCAGGGCGCCGCATTGAAACCAAAACCGTTGTTGAAGGTCGATATTGGACGAATGATGTACAATGTCGTGCATGATCCGGTCAGCATCCGGGTCTTCCGGTCGAACTGCCGACCACCGCCACCAGAAAGAACCTGAAAAAACGCCGGCTAAACCAAATTGATCAGGATACGCCCATACGATATCAAATGCGGAAAGTCCGCCCAGTGAAAAACCGGCAAATGCGCGATGGTGGGGAAGATCAGATATTTGATAATGCCGCTGGATATAAGGCACTAATTCCTGCAAAATGAACTTGGTATAGGCGCCGGCCAGATCGCCCCGACCCTTGTAGTCTGCTTGCCTTGCCGTGCCGTATTCCCTGATCCGGGCATGTGAAGTATGGATGCCGACGATCAGGGTTGGTGCTAATTCCTGAGCATCGTACAGATGTTGAAGTATATCCTTCATGTGCATCCGGGGTAGATCTTGTCCGTCATTTATCAGCAACAACCGGCAATCCTGCCTTTTGGATTCATCATAACCGGGTGGCAGGTAAAAATCAAGCAAGACATCCCTTTGCAAGCAGGTAGATTGGAACTGAAGGTTCCGAAAAACGATTGGCTCCCCGGCTTTTAATCGATTCAACCACGCGCGTGCAGAATTTTGCCAAAACTTCATGCCTCCGACAATTCTTTGATTTTTGCCTGCGCAAGTGAAAGCGCCTTATGTAGCTGCTCCTGTTCCGACAACAAGGTGTTGTTGATTACGACAGCATCCGAGGCCTGTTTTAATGGACTGTCGGCGCGGGTTGAGTCGATCAAATCGCGCTCGGCCAGGTTTTTTTGAATGTCGTCCCATGCTGAATCAATGCCTTTGGCTGCGAGTTCAAGGTGGCGGCGGCTGGTGCGAACGTCGAGATCGGCAGTGAGGAAAATTTTTAGTTCGGCATCCGGGAAAACGATAGTGCCTATATCGCGCCCGTCGGCGACGATGCCACGCCTTGCGCCCATTGCCTGTTGTTGTTTCACCATAGCCCTTCGTACGGAAGATATAGCAGCAACGGGGCTGACATGTTCGCTCACTCGCATTTCGCGAATATCATGTTCCACATCAATATCGTTCAAAAAAGTGCGGTTCTGCCCCTCAATCCGTTCAAAGTGAATGTTGATTTGTTTCAACGCTTCCAGAACCGCATCCGGATCGTTGTAATTCACACGATTGTCCAGAAAATAGAGGGTAACGGCGCGATACATGGCGCCTGAATCCAGGTATGCATAGTGCAATGCCTTGGCGAGCGCTTTGGCGAGGGTGCTTTTCCCGCAAGAGGAATGGCCGTCGATGGCAATAATGATCCTTTTCATAAGCAGCCTGCAAAGGTGAGGAATCGGGCTACTTTTACGGCTCGAATGTGCCACCTTTTTTCAGAAGTTTTTTTTCAATGGGCAGGATGGATTGTTTTTGCCTTTGTAACACTGATTCAGGTCGTTTTTGCCGCAGCTGTGGTTTGGTCTGTCTGCTCCTTGAAGCGCCGCCGCCAGGTAACATCTGCCCGAAACCAACCCGTGTCAGTAATTATCTGCGCAAGGAATGAAGCTGAGCACTTGAGAAATAACTTGCCTTCTGTATTGCAACAACAATATGCCGGGGAATGGGAACTGGTTGTTGTAAACGATAATTCCTCGGATGAAACAGTTGAACTGCTGGATGCATTTGCCGCTACCAACAACCATTTAAAAGTTATCCATTTGACACAAAAACTGCATAACGGAAAAAAACATGCACTGGCCAGTGGCATTCAAAGCGCAAGGTTTGATCATGTTGTGGTAACGGATGCCGATTGTGTTCCTGCAAGCAGGCATTGGCTGGCGAGGATGGCTGGTTGTTTTGATTCGAAGGAAACAGAAATCGTGTTGGGTTATGGCCCGCTTCGAAATCTGAATGCTGGATTTTGGGCGGGATGGTCGCAGTTTGAAGCTGCATTTACTGCCCTGACATACATTACAAGCGCCCAATGTGGGGTGCCGTACATGGGTGTTGGGCGCAACCTGGCTTTTAAAAAATCGGTATTTGAAGCTCAAAGCGGATTTGAGGCACATTGGCAATATCGTTCTGGCGATGACGATTTGCTGGTTAATGCAGCTGCAAACAGATGCAACACTTTAGTTTGTTTAGACGCCGAAAGTTTCGTTTTTTCAACAGGCGCGGGAAATTTTAAAACCTGGTTCAAACAAAAACGCAGGCACCTGGAAGCAGGTGTTGCATACAAACCGATACATCAGGTGTTGCTGACACTCCATGCAGTTTCTTTTCCGCTGTTCATTGTTTGCGGTCTGTTATTGTTTTGGGAGAGAGGAGGGGGATTGTTGCTTTGTTGCTGTTTTGCGGTTCGTTATGGAGCTTTTTCGATAGCCTATTCCTTCGGAATGAAAAAATTAAAGGAACCCATTTCACCATTGCGTATTTTGGGTTACGACTGCTTGCTGAGCTTATACTTCGGTGTTTTTGTGCCGCTCTTGCTGTTGATTCGCAAAACGCCAAATTGGAAGTAACCTATTGCCAGGTCAGTACCTTGAATG
>JAEUUR010000040.1 GCA_016787465.1 Saprospiraceae bacterium
CCGACGCCAGCCAGGCTTTCGGCTCCACCCATTCGATTTGTTCAATATCTTCTTCCGTTTGCGGAACCACCTGTGTGTCGGTGGTCGTCATACGGTACCACCAGGTTTTTTTGAGGATACGTTCACCTTTTTGGGCGTACGTATGCCACGTATGCATGATCAATTCGCTGAGTTGCACGTTTTGAAGTCCGGTTTCTTCCATCACTTCGCGAACGGCGGCTTCTTCAGGCGTTTCCCCGGGGTCGATTTTACCATTGGGCATATCCCAGGAACTGCGTCGGTAAAAAACCAGCAATTTCCCCTCGGCATTCAGTACGTACCCGCCTGCGGCTTCCAATATCTTAAAACACGCTTGAAAATCGAGCCACAATTGGTCTACATTTTCAGCTACCATCCACACTGATTGCACTTCTTTGTTCTTATCCAGTAAATCCAAAAATTGTTTTATCTGCTTTTTTTTACCCAAATAATGACCAAAATAGGTGAATTTGCCGGGTTTAACGCCTAATTCTGCTGCTTCAGCCGGAGTTGTAAGGAAAACCGGAACGCCGTTCACATAGATTTTATACTTTTGCTGCCCCATTGGAAAATGCTTTTTCTTAATTGAAGGTATTATCTGCGGGTGCAATGTTACCAACTCCCTTATTATTCAACGAAATAATTGCCGGAATGCAAGCTGAAGTTGCCCGCAAATTGCTGGAAATCAAAGCCGTTAAATTGAGCCCTTCCGATCCATTTACCTGGGCATCGGGCATTCAATCCCCCATTTATTGCGACAACCGGGTGGCGCTCTCCTACCCTGCCGTTCGTTCTTTCATCAAAACTTGCCTGGCAGAAAAATCGGTAGAATTCGGCACATTCGATGTGGTAGCCGGAGTAGCCACTGCCGGAATTCCGCATGGCGCCCTGCTGGCGGATGTATTGCAAAAACCTTTTGTGTATGTGCGCAGCAGCGCCAAAGACCATGGTCGCCGAAACCTCATCGAAGGTGAATTGCACGGCGGACAAAAAGTACTCGTCATTGAAGACCTGATTAGCACCGGTGGCAGTTGCCTGACTGCAGTGGAAGCCCTTCAGGATGCTGGAGCTACAGTGGTAGGTGTACTTGCCATTTTTCAGTACGGTTTTGAAAAAGCCGCTGCCGCTTTTTCTGCAAAAAACATCCCATTCGACACCCTTACCACCTACGATGCGCTGGTTTCTGAAGCAATATCCATGGGATATATTGCGCCGGAAGAAATACACACCCTAAAAAAGTGGAGAGAAAATCCAGATGGATGGGGCGCACTTTACGTTTGAACTACTTATTTTTCCACCCATAATCGTTAGAGTCCCAAAAACGTACTCCAACTCATGCAGATTATTACATCCGAATCCGAAGCCTTTCTTCGAAAATACCTGAACAACGCCAGTCCAACCGGCTATGAAGCCGGCGGCCAAAAATTGTGGCTGGAATATATCCGCCCTTACATAGATGACTGGAAATTAGACAATTACGGCACAGCCTACGGGATTATTAACCCCGGTCAGGAATTCAAAGTGGTCATTGAAGGACATGCCGATGAAATTTCCTGGTTTGTAAATCACATCACGGAAGACGGTTTTATCCACGTCATCCGCAATGGTGGCAGCGATTTCCAAATAGCTCCATCCATGCGTGTCTGGATACACCTGCGCAAAGGCGGAAAAGTAGAAGGCGTTTTCGGTTGGCCGGCCATTCATACCCGCACTGAAAAAGACGCCAACATCAGCCCTGCACTGGATAATATCACCATCGATGTAGGCGCCAAAGACCGCGACGAAGCCCTCAGCATGGGTATCCACGTCGGTTGCGTGGTTACCTTCCAGGATGAATTTATGGTACTCAACGACCGTTTTTATACCGGTCGGGCGCTCGATAACCGAATTGGCGGTTTTTGTATTGCCGAGGTAGCGCGCCTACTCAAACAACATGGAATTAAACTTCCTTATTCACTTTACGTAGTAAACTCTGTTCAGGAGGAGGTTGGGCTTCGAGGCGCCGAAATGGTCACCCAAAGTATTCGCCCGAATGTGGCCATTGTCACCGACGTTACCCACGACACCCACACGCCGATGATCAACATTAAAAAACACGGCGATGTTAGATGCGGAAACGGCCCCAGTGTTACCTATGCGCCGGCAGTTCACCAGAAATTGTTGGATTTGATCATCGATACCGCAACGGAAAATGAAATTCCATTCCAGCGCGAAGCAGCCAGCAGAATTACCGGAACCGACACTGATGCATTTGCTTATTCAAACGGCGGCGTTCCTTCTGCACTGATCAGCTTGCCTTTGCGTTATATGCACACTACCGTAGAAATGGCGCACAAAGACGATGTTAACCACCTGATTCAGTTGATCTACTGTGCTTTGCAGAAAATAGAAAACAACCATGATTTCAGGTATTTCAAACTAGACTAATACCCCATCCGTTCATCAAACTGAAATTAAACGCCCAATCGCCCCGAGAACCAAACTAACCAGTCAATCATGGAATACGCTGCCTGTCAAGTCTCCATCGCTCCGTTACGTGCCCAGCCATCCGATAAAAGCGAGATGGTATCTCAATTGCTTTTTGGCGAAGCCGTCGAAGTCCAGGAAAGTAAAGACAACTGGCGCCTGATCGTATGCGCTTGGGATGGCTATACCGGATGGGTCGACGTCAAACAATTGATCAGGCTCACTGCTGCCGAGTTTGAAGATTACCGCCGCCACCAAACACTGAGCCTGTCGCTGGTAGAAGGCTTGATGGCTGCCGATCATTTCATACCACTAACCATGGGCGCTGTGCTGCCCCAGTACGATGGCTTGCGCTGCGCGCTGGGCGATCAATCCTTTCAGTTTTCAGGCCCGGTGATTACCCCTGGTCAGCAGCATTTGGGCAGCTCCTGGATCATTAAAATTGCCCGGCGATACCTCAATGCGCCCTATTTGTGGGGCGGTCGGTCGCCATTTGGTATTGACTGCTCCGGATTGACGCAAATGGTGTATAAAATTGCAGGCGTTCACTTGCTGCGCGATGCATCCCAACAAGTGACACAAGGCCGCCCGGTCGATTTTATGGAACAATGTCAAGCCGGCGACCTTGCGTTTTTCGACAACGGTAAAGGGAATATTACCCACGTTGGTATCATTCTTCCGGAATGTCATATCATCCATGCCAGCGGTAAAGTTCGGATCGACAAATTGGATCATTTCGGGATTTTCAATAAAGAACTTAACCGATACACACATCAATTAAGGATTGTCAAACGTTTATTGCCTGACGATCCGGACCAGGACACAGGTGCTGAAGCATCTGAAAAGCAAGATGAAGAACTGAGTACGCAATCTGTTTTGTTCGGATAACATCAGGTTCGGCTCCGGCTTAGTTTCATACTTATGATGAAAAATATATTCCTGAGTATCGTGCTTTTGATAGTGGCCGGAGTTGTTCATGCCCAACAACCCGACTCCCTTCAACTTTCGGGTGATTCGCTGAAAATGGCGGTTGATTCCATCCGGCTAACGGGCCGAAAGAAGTTAAAGCTCGATTCAACCGCTCTTGCACAAACGCCAAAAGAATTTATCGAGACCAACACGTCCCTCCCTCGAAAACGTGGTTTTTTTCACCGTTTTTTTGTAGAAAAATACCCCAATCCACCTGCGGCGGCATTGTTGGGCATTATTCCCGGCGGTGGTCAGATTTACAATAAAAAATGGTGGAAGCTACCCATTGTTTACGGAGCAATCGGCGGGATGGCCTGGTGGGCGATTACCACGGATCAGCAATACACCAAATTAAGAGACAATTACAAATGGGTTGTTGACGGTGATGACAACACCAATCCGTTCGAAGAGCCGTATACATTGATGAGTTCAAACCAATTGAAAGGGTACCGGGACATTTACCGAACGTATACAGAAAAAAGATACATGTGGATGGGGATTACCTATTTGTTGTCTGTAACCGATGCGTTTGTAGATGCACATTTGTCGCGCTTCGACGTTTCGGATGATCTTTCCATGCAATTAAAACCTGTCATTCAGTCAGGCCCGCAAGGTTTTGGCCCGGCATTTGGCATAGGGATTTCATTGGGTTTTAATTCAAAACGCAATGATGAAATGCGCATTCCCCGGCCGATTGAGGTTTTTCCCCGGCCCTAGAGCAAGCGGTTACGATGTAAATCTACCAAACGACAGTGTCCTTTATCGATAGTGAAACCGACAGCCTCAGCCTGACCAAGCGGCATCTAGTGGAAAGCCTTCGCTTCCCGCTGTTGATTATAGTGTTTATCTGGCTGGTTCATCTTTGGCAAATGGCCGACGGTTTTGATCCCGGTTTGTACGGAATCATGTCAAGGCGCCTTTGGGGATTGAGGGGAATCGTAACCGGGCCATTGGTTCACGGCAGCTGGAAGCACCTGATTTCAAATACAGTACCCTTGTTTGTACTCACCTTCATGGCCTTCTACTTTTACAAAAAGGTGGCCTTGCAGGCTTTTTGGATGATTTATTTCCTCACAGGCATTACCGTATGGTTTTTTGCCAGGCCGGTTTCACACATTGGGGCTAGTGGGGTAGTTTACGGGTTGGTTGCTTTCATTTTTTGGAACGGTATTTTTCGACGCAGTTTCCGATCGATTATCCTGGCGGCCATTGTTATGTTGTTATATAGTGGTATGTTCATGGGCGTACTCCCCGATCAGGAAGGAATCTCATGGGAAAGCCACTTACTGGGAAGTCTGGTAGGGATTTTTGTCGCCTATATTTTTAAAGCTGTATTGGAAGACGAGGAGCAAAAGGAACATCACGATCCGTTTGCCGATGAGCGCGGCATTGAAAAACAAAGTTTTCTTCCACCGGATGTTTTTGAAAAAACAAAAGCCCAAAGAGCGTTTGAAGCGGAAGAAGAGGCCCGTCAGCGGCGGGAATCTGAACGTTTTTTCCCGCCTTTTTGGCATTCAGATATGACCTAGGGCGCATTTTTAGTCAGTTATCCTTTATTTATTAGTTTAGATTCCATCGAATAATATTGTCAAAACACTTTTAATTCCCACACACTCCCTATATTTGCGCGCTTTTTTCAGAAGGTTTGCACATGTGGCAACCTTGAAATTTTCTTATCTAAATATCTAGCACCATTTACTCCTTTTCGGTATGCAAAGCAAAGGCGTTGTACGATTTTTCCTGATTGCGTTGACCATAGTGTGTCTCTACCAGTACCTGCTTGTGATTCCAACGAATAGCATTGAAGCAGCAGCTCGGCGTCATGCCGACGAATGTGCCGGTAAAACCCCAACCAGCAGTTGGAGAACCTGTTATTCTGAATATTTGGACTCGCTGTCCACAGAAACGGTTTTTGAAATTCCTCTGATTAAAAAATTCACCTATGCCGACCTGAAAAAAAGCCAATTGGCTTTGGGTCTCGACTTGAAAGGCGGCATGAGCGTTTTATTGCAAGTTGACTTGCGCGACTTTTTGGAAAGCCTTTCCGGCAACAACACCGATGAGGCGTTTGCTCAGGCGCTCAACAAGGCTGATGAGCTGCAAAAAACCAAACAAGGCGACTATATCACCTTGTTTGCCCAGGCATGGAAAGAAACAAGCGGCGGTCGCCCCTTAGCTTCCATCTTCGCCCGTAATGAAACCAGCGGCATAAAATTCGATACGCCTGATGCAGATGCCATCAATATCATCCGTACGGCAGCAAACGGCACCGTAAACCAAACCTACGATCGTCTGAAAAAACGTATCGACAAACTTGGTGTGGTACAGCCTAATGTAAGCCTTGACGCTGCACGCGACTTGATCCAGGTTGAACTTCCAGGTATTGACAACCCGCAACGCGCCCGCACGATGTTGCAAAGTCAGGCTAAATTGGAATTCTGGGAAACCTACCGTATCACCGACGAAGGTGTTGCCAAGGGCCTTCAGGAAGCCGATATCATGTTGGGCATGCGCGACACCTCCGGTGTGGTAATGGTTAAAGATACGCTGTACGAATTCCCGATGGGTGCGAACGGCCAACCGGACTCCACCAAAGAAAAGGTGATGCGTGTGGTCGACAGACCTGCCGATGGCTCAGGCCCCAAAGCAGGCCCGATTCTTTCTTTGATTGGCATCAACCAACAAGGCGGTAATGCCATTATCGGTTATGTGGACAAAAACAAAATCCGTTTGTTGGATACCTTGTTCAAAAGAGACGATGTAAAAGCTAAATTACCGGCAGATTTGGTATTCAAATTCAGCCGCAGCCCGGTTCAAGGCGTTCAAGAAGCGTCTCTGAGCTCATTAAACGGCAAATACGAATTGTATGCCATCAAAAAACGCCCAGGCTCCGACGATGCTCCGCTCGATGGTTCCGTGGTGAAAGATGCGCGCGCTGATCCAGATCCGACCTCTGGCGACATCCAGGTAAGCTTGCAGATGAACAACGATGGCGCTCGTATATGGGCTGAAATGACCACCAAAGCAGCCAACAACGGCAACCGCGAAATCGCTATCGTACTCGACGACGAAGTGGTGAGCGCTCCAAGGGTTATCAATCCAATTACCGGCGGCAACTCCTCCATCACAGGAAACTAGTCACTGGATGAGGCAAAAGATCTTTCCGAAATTTTGAAGGTAGGTAAACTCCCTGCCGGCACTCATATCGTACAAGAAGGCCAGGTTGGCCCGTCGCTTGGCGCCGACAACATTAACAAGTCACTGATTACCATGCTTTTATCTGTGGTCTTCCTGTGCTTGTTTATGGTTTCTTACTATAACCGTGGCGGATGGGTGAGTGTAGTAGCCCTTTTGGCTAATATCTTTTTCATTCTTGGCACCCTGGCATCTTTGGGTACCGTATTAACATTGCCTGGTATCGCCGGTATCGTACTGACCCTTGCGGCGGCTGTGGATGCAAACGTTATCATATACGAACGGATACGTGAAGAACTTCGAAACGGATTGCCAATGGCAAAAGCGATTTCAACCGGCTTCACCCGTGCTTTGACGGCCATCATCGATGCCAACGTGACTACCTTGTTGGTAGCCGCAGTATTGGTTTACTTCGGATTGGGCCCGATCAAAGGTTTCGGTACCGTACTGATTGTAGGTATTTTGTGTTCCTTGTTTACTGCCGTATTGGTAGGCCGTTATATCACCGAATGGTGGCTCGACAAAGGCCGCACCTTGAGCTACAGCTTCCCGTGGTCTGAAAAATGGCTGGTAGGATTCCACTACGATTGGATCGGCAAACGCAAGTACGCCTATATGTTTTCATTAGCCATTATCCTTGTTGGCGTGGTTTCCTATTTCCAACGCGGTTTTGAATTAGGTGTGGATTTTAAAGGTGGTTATTCGTTCAATGTGCAGTTCGACCGTCCTGTTACAGTTGACCAATTAGGCCCGGCGCTTTCAACTGCTTTTGGAAGCAATACGATTATCAAAACGGTGAGCGGAGGAAACACGTTCAACATCACTACGCCATACCTCATCAATGAAACTGGCCCGGATGTAATGGAGCGCGTCATCGCAAAGTTACATGAAGGTGTAAAAGCAGCCGGAGTTGATGTTGATTTGGCATCTTTCAAAAAAACAGACTCCAGCGGTACGCATATCAGCGCATCCAGCCAGGTAAGCGCTACTGTTGCCGACGATATTCGAAATTCCTCTTTCTTATCGGCGGCCTGGGCGTTGA
The DNA here is from genome assembly GCA_016787465.1 of Saprospiraceae bacterium. Classification (GTDB taxonomy): domain Bacteria; phylum Bacteroidota; class Bacteroidia; order Chitinophagales; family Saprospiraceae; genus M3007. Next base: position 7,691 of record JAEUUR010000040.1, read on the forward strand.
GCCTTGTCTTCTTGTTCCTGTTGATCCGTTTCCGTCGCTGGCAGTTCTCTTTGGGCGCGGTATTGGCTTTGTTCCACGACGTGTTGATCACGCTGACATTCTTTACCCTGCTGCACGGACGCGTTTGGTTCTCTTTGGAAATCGACCAGGCGATCATCGCATGTATTCTTACCGTAATCGGTTTCTCTGTGAACGACACGGTAATCGTTTATGACCGTATCCGTGAATTCATGGGTGTGTTTAGCGGCCGGCGGAAGGAAGATGTGTTCAATATGGCGATCAACACCACCCTGAGCCGTACTTTGATCACATCAGGCACGGTATTTCTGGTCGTGCTGTTGCTATTCATCTTTGGTGGCGGCGCTATCAAAGGTTTTGCATTCGGTATGTTGGCAGGTATTTTATTTGGAACCTACTCTTCCATCTTCGTCGCTTCGGCCCTCGTGGTTGACTTCACAAAAGAAGATTTTATACACGGTAAAGCGGTGACTGCAAAACCGGAAGTGGAAGCTGATGCTGAAAAACCAGCAAAGACAAAAAAGGCTAAAGCTTGATTCTAGGGTCAGAATAAATAAAAAACCGCAAGGAATGAATTGATCATCCTTGCGGTTTTTTATTTGAATTGACGATTTGCGACCTAATAAACACAAATGGTTACATCGTAATTTTGCCAATTATTCTTGCAGCAAATTATGCCTTAACGAAAGCGTCCAGCTCCGCAGTTTGGGTTCCCTGATCAATGCATAACCATAGCAATAGCAATCATAAAAACCCTTGTCGAATGTGGATGCAAAATATTCGGTTTTATGCTTTTCCATAGCCAGCTCCAAACCTACCGAGGTGTGTTTGCTGATCTGATGAAACACCCCTGCAGTAAATCCAATTTCAGCCTTAAACTGATCAAAATTGGTATCCTCCAATTCATATTCGGCAATGCTATGAAACTGTGGGTAACGCTCATCAATATATGAATACTGCCATTTCACCTTCGCTTTAGCAAGTCTGGATAAAGCTATGCCGATTCCGAATGCAGTTTTTCCTTTACCAAAGGGAGCTACTTGTATTTTTAAGGGAATAGAAATACTTGTTTCAGCAACACGGTCAATTTGTTGGTTAAAGAAATCGAAACCATCCGTATAATGATAGACACGACGGTTACGGTTGGTATAAGAGGATTGTCGCAGTAACAATTCAGTTGAAACGGCAACACGTTTCCCAAGTTTCCGAAGCATATAAAAGCCGAATACGTTGGTAAAGCCCGGTCGGGTTTCCAACAAATGTTCGCTGCTCTCGTTCTGAAAATAATTGATTTCTGAATTATAAAATGGCTTGGCGTAAGTGCCCGCTTTGGCGATAAATCCAACCTCAAATTTTTGTTGGGAAAAGGAAATGGTTGAAACCAAAAGAAGCAGGAGTGTAGTTGTAGTTTTCATTGAATCAAATTTTAGAAAAGCATGGAACAACTACACAGACACCTGGGCACGATAAAGGTTGGCTTTATGAATGTAAAATGTAAATGGGGAAATGTAAAATGTAATAGAGCCGCTGAAAAGCTTTTACATTTTACATTTCCCCATTTACATTTTACATTATTTACCCCCCCGAGGAGGCACTCCCATGCCCGGCCCCATTGGCATTTTACCCATGGGCGTATTGGCAAACTGATGCATCATTTTGCGCATCTGCTCAAAATTTCTGACAAACAAATTGATCTGTTCGACGGTTTGTCCGCAGCCACGCGCGATGCGTTTTTTGCGGCTCAAATTCATCAAATCCGGATTAGAGCGTTCCTTGGGCGTCATACTTTGAATAATGGCCTCGATTCGAACCAAGGCTTTATCATCAATTGGCGCATCCTTGAGCGCTTTACTCACGCCCGGAATCATATTGAGCAGCGATTTTAAATCGCCCATTTTTTTGATCGTCTGCATTTGGCCAAGAAAATCGTTGAAGTCAAATTTGTTTTGCTTCATCTTCTTTTCCAAACGCTTGGCTTCCTCTTCGTCAAAATCCATTTGGGCCTTTTCAACCAGCGAAACGATATCGCCCATGCCCAAAATACGCTGCGCCATCCGGTCGGGATAGAACACATCGAGCGCATCCAGTTTTTCACCCTGAGAAACGAATTTGATCGGTTTGCCCACTGTATATTTGATAGAAAGCGCAGCGCCACCGCGCGTATCGCCATCAAGTTTGGTGAGCACGACTCCATCGAAATTGATCCGGGTATTAAAAGCTTCCGCTGTATTTACGGCATCCTGACCAGTCATGGAATCCACCACGAACAAGGTTTCGGTGGGTTGAATGGCTTTTTTAATATTCTCCACTTCATCCATCATCGCTTCATCGACCGCCAGGCGGCCCGCCGTATCGACAATTACGACCTGATGGCTGTTGGCTTTGGCATAAGCGATGGCATTTTTGGCAATTTCAACCGGATTCTTGTTCTCTACTTCTTTGTAGATCGCTACTTTAATACTTTCTCCCAATACGGTCAACTGATCGATGGCCGCAGGCCGGTATACATCACACGCTACCAAAAGCGGGTTTAGTTTGCGCTGTTCTTTCAGGAATTTAGCCAGTTTACCACTGAACGTGGTTTTTCCAGAGCCCTGCAAACCGGCCACCAACACCACACCGGGATTTCCTTTAACATTGATGCCAACGCTTTGTCCACCCATCAATTCGGTTAATTCGTCCATGACGATTTTGACCATCAATTGACCGGGGTTTACGTTTTTCAACACATTTTCCGTGCCTAGTGCCTTTTCACGCACCTTATCCGTAAACTCTTTTGCAATTTTATAATTCACGTCGGCAGCAACCAGCGCTCTGCGAATTTCTTTGATGCTTTCCGCTACGTTTAGCTCGGTAATTTTGTTTTTACCGGTAACTACCTTAAATGCTGATTCTAAACGATCGCTGAGACTTTCAAACATATACCTGGGAACTTGGGTGGTGTGAATTGAACTTATTTGCGGGCGCAAAGGTACTGTGAAATGCCGAAATCTCATGCAGCGTTAAATGCAGAAGTTCCAAACATCCGCATTAAAACGCGAAGTTTCAACTACATTTGTTCCAACCAACATTCAAACTTGCTTGTGGAATTACTGATTATTTTTGTTTTCAACCTGATCAACGGCATTTTCGCCCTGTCTGAAATCGCACTGGTATCTGTGCGCAAACAACGCATCAATCAACTGGCCGAAGAAGGTGATTCCCGCGCTTTCACAGTACTGGAGCTTTTAAAAAACCCTGAAAACTTCCTCTCCGCCGTACAAATCGGCATCACCCTGATCAGCATCATTTCCGGTGTGTACGGGGGCGCTACACTCACCGATAATTTCAAGCCGGTTGTAGAACAGGTTGAAATTTTGAGGCCTTATGCTGGAGAAATAGCCTATGTGCTGGTGGTTGGGTTGATTACCTACATGTCGATCGTAATCGGCGAACTCATCCCCAAAACCCTGGCCATGAAATACGCCGAACCGGTAGCACTGAATATCGGAGGGTTTATTCGCCTTTTTTCCAAAATCTCCAAACCCTTTGTTTGGTTGCTCACCACTTCTACACACCTGGTGTTCAAATTATTTGGCGTAAAACCAGTAGAAGAAGAAAAGATCACAGAAGAAGAACTAAGGCATTTTATCAAAACCGCAGGCCGTCAGGGCGTGTTGGACAAAGATGAAAGCGAAATCCACCACAATGTGCTTACATTCAGCGATTTACGCTCAAAGTCCATTATGACCCACCGTTTGCATGTGGAATGGCTGGATATTACTGATCCGTTGGAAACGATTGATCAGCAAATCAGGAAGAGCAACCATACTCATTTTCCCGTTTGTGAAGATGGATATGACCATATTTTGGGTTTTTTACAAGCCAAAGATTATTATGAAAAAAGGCAGGAAAAGAATTTCACCCTGGGAAGTGTGTTGCGTGAACCGGTAATCATCCCGGAAAATATGTACGCGATTGATATCCTTCATGAGTTTAAAAAACGGCGCTGCTATTTTGGAATCGTCGTTGATGAATTTGGCGCCTTCGAAGGTATCATCACTTTGCATGATCTTTCAGAAGCTTTGGTGGGTGATTTGCCGGACAGCGACACTGAGGCTGCTGAGATTTCAACAAGAACCGATGGATCCTTGCTTGTGAGCGGAAGTGTGTTGGTCAGCGATTTAAATCATTTCCTTGACACCGATTTAATACCTGAAAAAAGCGCTTACTATAATACCCTGGCAGGTTTCGTGATGCATCATTTGGAACGCATTCCTAATGTTGGAGAACTGTTTGATTTCAACCATCGCCAGTTTGAAATTCTGGATAAGGATGGCGCCAGAATTGACAAAGTATTGATACGGGAAGCCGTCGAGCCGGAATAACAGAAATCGGCGTTTATAATTTTCTGAGTTGATTTAATACCGCTGAAAAGTCCTTAGGCAAATCTGTTTTAAACTCCATCCGTTCCCCTGTCGTCGGATGATCGACGCGCAAGCGGGCTGCATGCAAAGAAATACGATCCATCATAGGGCGCTCTTCTTCGGTGTATTTCCCTGACTTGTACGATTTTCCTTTAATTTCCGAAAGCAAAAAAGCCGCCCTGCGGCCATATAAAGCATCCACTGCCAACGGGTATCCGATACTTTGAAGATGAACTCGAATCTGGTGTGTTCTGCCAGTCTTGATCATTACCTCAAGCAAAGTAAAATTTTTGAATCGTTCCGCAACCCGAAAAAAAGTAAGCGAAGGTTTACCGGATGATACGATTGCCATTTTACCGGCAGTTCGCGGGTGTTCGCCAATTGGTTTGTCCACTTCACCTTCCTCCTTATGCATCACACCTTCCACCAGGGCGTAATAAAATTTGTCGGAGCTGTGATGCTCCATTTGCATTGACAGGTTTCTATGCGCCGCTTCATTGCGTGCAAAAACCAGGATGCCACTGGTTTCCCGATCGAGTCGGTGTACAATAAATACTTTTCCGTATTTGCGCTCAAGCAGCCCAACGAGGCTTTGTTGCGCGCCGGTGCGGTCTGGAATCGTCAGCAGACCGGCAGGCTTATTGACCACCAGCATATCTTCATCTTCAAAAATCAATTCGTAAGTACTTGCGCTCATAGGAAGGAATTATTCAGGTGGTTGCTGGGTGAAAATGGCAGGCAGGTCGCTAAATTTTTTAACACGCCTCAAATAATGCGCTACAATCATACTTCCACGGTAAACACCATGCCGGTTTTCGGGGCCGATGCGATGTCTCTCAATAATGGATGCTACTTCTTTGCGTTTTTTCAAGGTTTCTTGGAATGTTCCATAAAATGAAAAATGCGCCCGAACGATCGCCCAAATAGCATCTACTTGCCCTTTGGCGGCAAACCTGGCGCCGGCTAATCCATCGAGTAAAAAGCGGGCGGGTATCAACCACAACAATTTACCCCATGGCTCATTTTTAATCAGTGAGTAAAGGCTGTTTCGAAAATTGAGATACACCTTTCGTGGGTTTTCATATTCCAGGGTGCCCCCACCCAGGTGGTAAACTACCGATTGTGGAATACACTTCACCGAATAACCGGCTCTTTTTAAACGCCAGCAAAGGTCAATTTCCTCGTTGTGTGCAAAATAATCGCCGTCGAATCCGTCAAACTTGTGGTACAAATCAGCACGGATAAAAAACGCCGCCCCTGCTGCCCAAAAGCACTCCTGAGGCGTATCGTATTGCCCAAGGTCGGATTCCCGCTGACTGAATATTCTTCCACGGCAAAACGGATATCCAAGCCAGTCTATCCAACCGCCGGCAGCTCCCGCATGTTCAAATTTGGGTGTTTTTTGATGTACATCCGGCTCCCATTGTAGGATTTTAGGTTGTGCAACTGCCAGTTTCGGATCGTCTCGCAAGGCGGTTAAAACCGGCTCCATCCAGCCGGGCGCAACCTCCACATCCGAGTTTAGGATTACATATATTTCGGCATTTACCTGCCGCAATGCTTCGTTATACCCTTGCGCAAACCCGTGATTTTGTTGTAAGTCCAAAATTTCAACTTCGGGAAAATCGCGGCGCAATACCTCAATAGAATCATCCGGCGATCCGTTATCTGCTACAATTACCCGCGCCCCCCCTGCATGCGCCAGCACTGAAGGCAGGTATTGCTGCAAATGTTTACGGGTATTGTAATTCAAGATAACAATTGCAGTATCGGTAGGAGCTGGTTGAAGATTCATATATTGGAGTATGGCTGTCTTATCTGCAGCAATCTGTTGTTGAAGTGCAGGCAATCCGTCAAGCTTTTTATCAGGGCGTATAAATTGTAACACCTTGACATGCAAGGTTTGGCCGTACAAATCACCATCGAACTCGAAAAGGTTCACTTCAATAACAGGTTTGCCATTGGAGTGCACCGTCGGACGGTTCCCAATATACAGTGCTGAATTGTAGGTATGACCATTGGGCAATGTAACCGTTGCGGCATAGATGCCAAACGGCAACATGAGTTTGTACGGATCTGAAATTTCAATATTTGCCGTTGGAAACCCTATGGTTCGTCCAATTTGGTCGCCATAAATCACTTGTCCAGAAAATGAAAACGGGTGCCCGAGGAGTTTATTTGCCCATGAAATCTGAGCCGCTTCCAGCGCCTTTCTGATCTTCGATGAACTCACAGCCAATTCGTCGACCTCATGTGCCGGAATTTCAACTACTTTAAAATCACCTGCCGTTTCATATTTTTTCAGGAACTCAATATTGCCTTCGCGGTTATTCCCAAAACGATGATCGTATCCAATCACCACAAATTTTGGATGAAAATTTTTGATCAGAAAACCGGATACATACTCGTCTGCACTCATTTGTGAAAATGATGCATTAAACGGAACAATCACCAAGTGATCGATTCCTGCTGCCGCAAGTAATGCAGCTTTTTCAGTGGTGGTGGAGATGAGTTTAAAAGATGCGTCGTCGGGTTTTAATACGGTTCTAGGATGCGGATCAAACGTGACCACCACCGTTTCACCTGCGCTGGAGCGCGCAAGTTGTTTTAATTGTTCAAGAATTCGCTGATGGCCCAGGTGCACGCCGTCAAAAGATCCAATGGTGAGCACTGCGTTGCGAAAAACTGGCAAATTTGATAAATCGGCATGAACCCGCATAAGGGGCAAAGATAGAATTGATTCGAAAGTTATGAATGAAAGAATGCGTTGCTTTCAAGCCATTTCACAAGGTGTTTGCCAGAAATTTATCGCCCTAAAAGAACCTTTTGAGCAAAATTGGAGTGCCTGGAAGTGAGTTTCAATACGTACAGGCCTGGCGTTAATTTCAGATCAGGAAGTTGAACTTGTTCGCCTTTGTTTAATAAAATGGATTGCTGAAGCACCAAACCTCCGCTTATATCATAGAGCTCGACTTGCGTTTGTCCTAAATGGCACTGCCTCGATTGAATATAAAGCCCTTGCTCATTTTTAAACACATGCACGCCACATGTGTTGCTCACTTCAGCCGGTATGGAGGAGGTGATGCTAAACCCGGTGGTCGCCCAATCAGCGTGTTGTATTTCTGCCAATTGTGCAACGGAAGCGAGGGTTGCTTTCACGACATTAGACATAAATGTAAAATTCAGTTTTTCATTGAGTGTGTCGCCGGGCGTATGGTAACATTCATTTCTGAAATTAGCGCCATCGGTCAGCATCAAGGCTCGCCTGCCGGAATCCCAAAAAGGAGCATGGTCGCTCCGCCGCAAGTCGGGAACCAGGCTGCCCGTGCCTGGCACATCCAACGTGATCACTTTCAGCGAAGGAACATATTGCTGTGCCGCGTTGCTAAACAGCAGGGCAATTGGTTGTGAAGCCGTATTTCCAACATTGGTGATAAAATCACCGCGATTTTGGTTATCGGCCACTTGTTGCGATTGAAGCGGGAATAACAATCCAAAACCGGTAGGTAATGTTTGGCTATTGGGTTCATCCGACCAATACCCGATCATTTCAAAATTAAATACACCTGCAATTTTTTCAGAAGCAGGGATACCATTGGTCACATAATCGATGCTGCCGCGCAATCCAGCTTCTTCAAGGTCGAAACCTATATACCGAACTGTCTTTTTCATCGTATAACGGCTAAGCAACCGCGCGATTTCCATCATTCCTACTGTACCTGAACCGTTGTCATCGGCGCCGGGTGCATTGCTGACTGAATCGTAGTGGGCATCCACAATAACCACCGAATCGGGTGCGTGTGTGCCCGGAAAAGTTCCGATCAGATTTTGCCCTGTGGTATTTGTATAAACGAATTCCTTTTTTTCAACATGAAGTTCCGCTGCTTTAAACAGGTTAGTCAAAGAATCCCTGGTCTCGTTCAAGTGTGCCAGCCCCGTTGTGCGGTGCCTGATGCCTTCCACGAATTCCAAATCCATGCGCAGCCGATTGCTATCTACTTCATTCACCAACGCCTGAAGATCAAATGGCTGGCGGTCGTCGGCAATCACACGAAAAAGATATTCACCAATTCCGGAAACACCAAGGTTAGTACACACCACTGACCTACTGCCCTGCATTACCGGAAAACCAACATCCCCGGAAGCCTGATCAAGTCCGAGGTTCTGGTAACTTTTACCGCCGTTGTTAGAAAACTGAACCGTTATTTCCATCGCATCGTTTTCAGCATCCGACAAGTTAAAATTCAGGGTAAATGGCCCGGAAGGAATTGGCCCCTGTACACTTAGTTGTTCGACAACAGGCGCCTGATTTTGTGCCGATAGGGAGGCCGTGGCAAGCAGAAACAAACAGATAGGAAAAAATAACTTCATAGTTGGTTGTTTATGGAAATGATGCGAAAGGTACTCAAATCAAACAAATCACTTTAATTCGGTGTGCCGGCCAAAAATACAAAAGGCACGCTGTACAGCGTGCCCATTGCAACAAACAAAACCAACTAAAAAACCTGCTTTTTATTTTTTTACAGTTTCGACAACTGTTTTTTTCATTGAAGTACACATAAGAAACGGGCAACGTTTTGAAAACGCTGCCCGTTGAACATATTTTTTTTTGACCTGCTTTCTAATTGCGTGTCATTTTACCTTTTTCATCCTTCATGACGTAGGCTTCTTTGTATCCGCGTTTTACAACTTTAGCCAACACCTCTTCTGCCGCTTCCAGGGACACATAATTTCCGAGCAGCACAATGGTCATACCTGTTGAAAATGGCGCGGCTCGTTTCTCAATTGTGCCCAGGTCTTCCAGTTTGGAACCGTCGAAACGATCTGGATTCGACAAAGCTGCCAGGCGGATGTAATACGGTTTCTCAACCTCAGTTGTTTCCTCTGTACTGTATGTTTGCGGGCGTGCGCCTTTTTCGCCAAGAATTTTGACCTTTTTCGCTTCCGTTTTCGAGGCGCCAGGCTCAATGAATTCCTGAATATCCGGATCATCGCCTTGTTCAGTCACAATGGTAGCTTTCGAAAATCCACGATCCAATACCGTTTCTTTGGTTTTTTTGGCTACATCGTAGTTTTCCCAAATACCCAGGCGTACTTGGGTATATCCATTCTCAGAGTGTGAATACAGGTTGCCGAGTCCACGCAAATTGGCATAATCACCGATGTTGATGGATTTTTCATTGGAGAAAGACCCCAGTTGAATAGCGTACAGAACTGGAACGATTTTTTTTGTCTGCGGCTCAAGATCAGTGGTATGTTCCACGGGTTTTGGAGCTACGGTTTTGGCGCCGATAATCAAATCATCGCCCAGCCCGCGTTCTTCTACAATAAATGCACCTTTATTGGCTTTGTTGGCCACCACTTTTTTCCATATTGCTTCAGCCTCCTGTTTGGTTGGATAGATGCCAAGCCTGATTTTGTGATATTTATTTTCCTCTTTTACATAGAGGTTGCCATCCTTGGTGAGTGATTCATAGGTGCCGAGTTTTTGATCGGTAGGCGCTTCGGGCATCGCTGCAAGTTGAATTGAATAGCCATTAAATTTGGCTACCTGGCCAGCGCCCTTAGCTTGTTCATCCGAATTTTGTTTCCGCAGAATAGTCGTTGTTTTGGGCTCGTCGTCTGTGTTGTATTCTGCAGGTTTGTCACTTCGATAGTCCACATAGTCATCTTCTTTTTTGTACCCCGATTTTTCCATCGTCACGCTCGGCACGCTGTTTTTTTCTTCATCGAAATAGATCCTCGAAATTTGATCCACATACCCGTATTTGGAAAAATTCACCATCTGGTAGCTGCCTGGTTCCAGGTACAAAGCGTAATATCCGTCTTCGTCCGTTTCAGTTTCAATCTGCTTGCTGCCGTCGTTAAACTCAACCACCACGTTTACCCCGCGTAATGCCGCTTTTGAGTTGGCATCGTAAACCCTGCCGGTGTATTGCTGCCTGGTTTCGGGTGTAAGTGCAACACGCACATTCTGTTTACCAAATTTTTTAAGGTTAATCACAGCTTCGCGGAATCCTTTTTTACGAATGCTTACCTGGCAGTCAATCGCCTTGGTAAGCTCAACGAATTGAAATTTCCCATCCATATCTGTGTAGCCCTTTTCGCCATAGCAATCCGTCAGGTCAATTTCAGCGTTGGCAATTTCATTGCCCCGTTCATCAGTTACCAGCATATGGTGATCCCCGGCTTCTTCTGTATTGTATTCGCTAGGTTTGTAGGGTTCTTCAGAGGGTGATTTTTTGCGATCGGCGGTCGACACCTCATTATCAAACCTTTTGGTCACTTTCCAAATATCTTCATGTCCCCTGCCGCCATCGCGTGTGCTGGTCAGGTAACCGATGTTATCATTTTTATCGAAAACGAATCCGTAATCGTCGCGTGGTGTATTGATCCCTGAACCGAGGTGTAATACATCAGAAACGGTTTCAGGGCCAAGTTCGGCGCGAAAGACGTCCAAGCCACCCAGTCCTAAATGCCAATCAGAGGAGAAATACAGGCTTTCTCCGTCAAAATAAGGCGTCACCTCATTGCCCGGTGTGTTGAGCGGCGAACCCAGGTTTCGGGGGGTCGACCATGCTCCATCCCGGAAATTAGACACGTAGATATCCCAACCGCCGAATCCGCCAGGTTGTGTCGACGAAAATACAAGGGTATTGCCATCTGCCGACATACTTGGGAAACCGGTTGCATAATTGGAGCCGTTGTAAGGGAACGCTTTGATGTTGGTCCATTTGCCGTTCTCATCAACATCAGCGGTGTACATGCTCATATTGATGCCTGTTTCTGCGATCTGACGTGTGCCGTTGATGAAGTTATTTCTGCAAAATGCGACCCTTGATCCGTCGGCTGAAAAGCTCACCGGCCCTTCATTTCTGGCGTTTTGAAGTTCGCTGCGCAACAATTGCGGCTTTTGAAGCAGCCCGCTCTCCGGATTTTGTTGCGTTACAAGCAGGAAGTTCTGAGAACCGCTTGGCGCATCTGCATTTTTTGCTTTTGGCATCAAGTCGGTTCGGGAAGAATTGTATACCACGCGGCTACCCAAGAATGTTGGAGCGAAATCTGCATAATCTGTGTTCAGCGGTTCATTTTTCAAGAGCCAACCGCTTTCCTTTTTAATCGCCTTGATCGCGTAGTCACAAGCCTTTGCGTAGTGGTTGCCAACGGTTTCATCCTTTTCGGCATAAGCCAAAAACTGATCGTTTGCTTCTTCATAATTGCCGGTTTGCATCAACGCTTTACCGTAACGCAAAAAAACATCGGGTGACATGTTGTTTTGCCGAATAGCACGTTGATACCACTCAATGGATTTCTCCGGATGATCCAACTGATAATGACAATCGCCAATTCGGGCCAGTGCATGGGCGTTATTGGGATCGTCTTTTAGTACCTGTTGATAGGTTTGCATCGCCAGGTTATATGCATACAAAGCATACTGGCGGTCAGCCTTGATGAGCTCTTCATTAACGGATGACTTTTGGGCGGACAGAAGGCCTGTCATGCAAATGAGCATGCCAGACAACCACCCTGCACGAATAATCGTGTTCATAAGCAGTGTGAATTTAATTGATGCAACTTAAGTGAACGTGTGCTGATGTGCCCTGAAAA
>JAEUUR010000064.1 GCA_016787465.1 Saprospiraceae bacterium
ACTAGCCGCTAAATACACCCTCACACGCATGGAAAGCCCGGTGGAACTCATCACTGCCGATGCCGAGGTGTTTGTTCAAATTTGTGAGGAACAATTCGACATGCTGATCGTTGACATTTTTGAAGATGAAATTACCCCACCTCAATTCTGTACGGAGGACTTTTTGATGGATTGCAAGTTCCTTCTAAAACCCGGCGGCTTGCTGTTGTTCAACCGCTTGCATGGCGACGATCATGCAGTTCGGTCGGTCACCGAACGTTTTTTTGTTCAAACATTTAAGAAAGTATTCCCTGACGGTTGGTACATCGATACTAAAGGGAATTGGATATTATGTGGCGAAAACAAAGATAGGTAGCATGGATAGGGCAATAAAAAATGGCGTGCAGATCGCAATTGATCTGCACGCCATTTTTTATTGCCAAAAGGTTTTACTGCTTGAAATAGGAACCGGCGTTTTTACCGCCTCCTTTCACTGTATCAAGGCGTTTTTTAATCTCCGGTGAGTTTTTCTCATCATCTTTCCGGGCGTAAATTTCATTCAAGGCGATGAGGGTATTCATGTCATTAGGATCGATTTGCTCTGCTTTTTGGAAGAAAGGCAAAGCCTGATCAAACAGGCCCATCACCTCGTTTTTCATGGACTCCATTTTTTTCAATCCTGCGCTTGAATAGTCATCAGGCAATGCGTTCATTTCCTGGGTACGAACGGCGGCTTTGTTGTAATACAAGGCGCCTAAGGAATAATTGGCATCGAGGTGATTGGGATTGAGTTTAATGGCCGCCGTATATTGATTTTTAGCCAGGTCGAAGTATTTAACGGCGTCAGCATCATTTTTATCTTTCAAGGAAGCCTGGTAAAGGTTGTCGTAGACGTTTCCTAGCGTCACGTACAAACCAACGTTTTCCGGCTCTTTGGCAATCGCCTGTTCGAGGCGGCTGGTTAATTCTGCCAGTTTGCCGGCCTTTAGGTAGGCATTAATTTCGACAAACAGCAACGCCGTATCGTCTGGAAATTTTTTACGACCTTCAGCGAGAACCGTGTTGGCGCCTGCTTCGTCGCCGGCTTCCATTTTGCAATTATACAATCCTTCGTACACTGCAGGGTTGTCGGTTCCCTTTTTGTAAAGCCTGTCATAAAAAACCACCGCATCTTTACAACGATTGGCCATGGTTGCGATCAGGCCCGTAAAATAAATTTGGTCGTCCAGCATTTTAGGATCATCCAAAGCACTTTTTTGGCCGTTTTCTTTCAACAAATCGTGGCCTTCTACGGAAGCTTTGAAAGAAAGGAAAGATTTTTCATATTCCTTGGCTTCATATTTTGTCACGCCAATATTGATCAAGTGACCATGAACTTCTGAAATCCCTTTGATGGCATCGCTTTTTTCATATTTTTTGGTAGCCAGTTCATAAGCTTTTTTATAACCTTCGAAGGCTGCCAATGCATCGTTGTCACCTGTCAGCGGCGCTTTGGGATCGATCATTCTGCGGGCGAGGTCTTTTTGCAACATGGTATTGTACACGTCGCCTTTAGTTTGCCAGGCAGATCCCAATGCCTGACCTTCAGGTGTTTTCAGGGCATTTTCAACTTTTTCTCTGGCCTCCTGAAGTTTTGCTGAATTGCCAGTTGGATCAATATTGTATGCCGTCAGGGCTTTTCCTGCGCTTTTCGCAAGTTTAGCGCCATCTTCTTGTGCCACTGCGAAGTTGAGCGTCAAAAGAAAACCCAGCATAGTGAAAAGGACTTTTTTCATTGTTTTCGTTATTTTTGAATGAATGAATAACCGGATCAAATCCGAAACTGAGGTTAAGACGTTTTTTAAGACAAATTGATCAACAACAAGTCGTTAAAGTTTGTCCAAAGGGTGGTTAAACCATCCGGAAACTAGGCTTCCGCGTTATTGTCTTCTGTTGGTTCGGCGGCATTTTCAGTTTCTTCAGCGGTTGCCACAACAGTTACATCGGCAATGCTGTCATCGCCATCAAGGCGAATCAATTTGACGCCCTGCGTAGCACGGCCCATCACACGAAGTTCGTCAGCAGCCGTTCGGATCGTAACACCGTTTGTGGTTGTAATCATCAAATCGTCGGTATCCGTAACGGTTTTAATAGCTACAAGATGGCCTGTTTTAGCCGTTACGTTTAACGTTTTGACCCCTTTACCGCCACGGCTTTGAACGCGATAATCTTCCAATGCAGAGCGTTTGCCCAAACCATTTTCAGAAACCACCAGGATGCTGGTAGTTTCATCTGCAGGGTCCACGCAAACCATACCGACCACCCGGTCATTTTTTTCCACATGGATACCGCGAACGCCCGCTGCTGTTCTACCCATGGAGCGTACATCAGTTTCATTAAAACGAATTGCTTTACCGCTTTGAACAGCCAGAATGATTTCATTTTTGCCGTTTGTCAGTTTAGCCTCAATCAATGCATCATCGTCGTTGATACCGATGGCATTAATACCGCCCTGACGCGGGCGCGAGTATTCCTCAAGTAAGGTCTTTTTAATTTGTCCGCGTTTGGTGCAAAAGATGATATAATGGTTGTTGATAAACTCCTCGTCATCCAGTTTGCGTACAATGATATAGGCCCGTACTTTGTCTTCCTTGGGAATGTTCAACAGGTTTTGGATCACCCTGCCAGCTGTTGCTTTCGCTCCTTCCGGAATTTCATATACTTTCAACCAAAAACAACGGCCACTTTCCGTAAAGAGCAGAATTGTTTGGTGGTTGGTAGCGGTGAACATATGTTCCACAAAGTCTTCGCCGCGTGTGCGTACGCCTTGCGCGCCCCTGCCTCCGCGCCCCTGAGCACGGTATTCACTGATCGAAGTACGTTTGATATATCCTGCATGGCTAATGGTGATTACCACCTCTTCGTCTTCAATCAGGTCTTCAATGCTGATATCGGCCTCGTCGATTTCAATGGCTGTTCGACGTTCGTCGCCAAAACGGTCTCTTACTTCGGTGGTTTCGCTTAGGATGATGTTGCGCTGGAGCCGTTCGTCGGCAAGGATGGCCTTTAATTCTGCGATCTTTTTTAACAACTCTTCATATTCCGCACGAACTTTATCGCGTTCCAGACCGGTAAGCTGCTGCAAGCGCATAGCCAAAATGGCTTTGGCTTGAATTTCACTCAATCCGAATTTGCTCATCAAACCTTCACGCGCTTCGTCAACATCTTTTGAAGCCCGAATCAGGGCAATTACTTCATCCAGGTGATCAAGGGCAATAAGTAACCCTTCAAGAATATGCGCCCTTTCTTCGGCTTTGCGTAATTCATACTGCGTTCGACGAACAATGACTTCCAAGCGGAATTTGATGAATTCCTCGATCATGTCCTTCAGGTTCAGCGTTCTTGGCCGGCCATTTACCAGTGCGATGTTATTTATCCCGTAAGATGTTTGCAACGGGGTTAGTTTGAACAACTGGCTCAGGATGACATTTGCAGCCGCTTCACGTTTGATTTCGATGACTACCCGTACGCCTTCCCGGTTCGACTCATCACGCACATCGCTGATACCGAGTACCCTCTTTTCGTTTACCAGGTCGGCGATTTTGGAAATCAGCATCGCTTTATTTACCTGGTAAGGTATTTCGGTGACAATAATCGATTCACGGCCTTTGTCGTCGGTTTCAATTTCAGTTTTTGCACGCACCACACACCGGCCTCTGCCGGTACGTAAACCTTCCCTTACCCCCGTCATTCCATATATAATGCCGCCGGTAGGGAAATCCGGCGCTTTAACAAATTCCATGAGTTCGTCGACTGTAATTTCCGGGTTGTCGACAGCTGCCATGATCGCATCACAAACTTCGGTCAGGTTATGCGGCATCATATTGGTAGCCATACCAACCGCAATACCGGACGCTCCGTTCACCAGCAAATTAGGCAGCTTGGTGGGCATGACGGTAGGCTCCTCCAGGGAATCGTCGAAGTTTAGCTGAAAATCGACCGTTTCTTTGTCAAGATCGCCAACCATTTCATCAGAAATCCGGCGCAGGCGGGCTTCGGTATAACGCATAGCCGCAGGGCTGTCGCCATCCATAGAGCCAAAGTTACCCTGTCCGTCGACCAATGGATAACGGAGGCTCCAATCCTGGGCCAGGCGTACCATCGTGTCATAAACCGATGCATCGCCATGCGGGTGGTATTTACCCAACACCTCACCGACAATACGAGCCGATTTTTTATAGGGTTTGTTATAACTCAAACCCAGGTCCAACATTCCATAAAGCACCCTTCGGTGTACGGGTTTTAAGCCGTCGCGCACATCCGGCAAAGCACGGCTGACGATTACGGACATTGAATAATCAATGTACGCGACTTTTAATTCTTCCTCAATATTAATGGGAATAATCCTCGAATCTTGCATACGCTTCTAAGCCACTGGCGGCAGGAGGTGGAGCTTGGTTAAGTGAACAATTTGTACCGCCAAATTAGTGCGCGAAGGTAAGAAATTTGTTCGTTTTTACACACGGGTGCGGCAAACTTCTTTGTTGGAAATTGTAAGATTTTTACAGCTGCTTTAAAAAGTGATAGCCCTTTTTTACAAAGCCTTCCCTTTCATAAAAAAGGTGCGCTTTTTCATTCTCCAGGTAGGCATCAAGCATCATCATATTACATCCTTCTTCCCTGGCAAGATTGGTCACAAAATCGGTCAAGAGTTTGCCGATTCCCCGTGAACGGGCTTCGGCGGCCACTACAACATTATCCATTTCAAGGTATTTGCCACTGTATAATTTAGTGGTTACCCAAATGCCTGAAACGCCTAAACAATGCCCGTGCTCCCAAATACCTGCCATTCGATACCCGTGTTGGATCATATCATCCAGCATCTCATTTAAATAAGTCTCTGTCACTTTATCGTTCAGTTGTTGAAGCAACGGCCATAAAGGCAACATTTCAGTTTTTTCTATCAGAATTCGGAATTCGAACGGCATGGCTGTTTTTTTGCAAAAATAGGTTTCTTTGCTGCAAACCAAAAGTGGTGTAAGTGCGTTTGACTTATCTATGGAGATTCGTTTAATATTGATACTTTTTATGCTTTGGCCGATCACAATGAACGGTCAGAAACTGAATAAATATTGGCTGGAACTTACAGACAAAGCTAACACGCCATACACTGTTGGAGCGCCGGCGGAATTTCTGTCGCTTCGTGCCATCGAGCGGCGCGAAAAAGCCCGTATTCCGATTGACGAGTCTGATTTGCCTGTAAACCCCGAATATTTGCACGAAATAAAGGGTGCCGGGCTAAAAATTCACACGGTATCAAAATGGCTGAATGCAGTTGCAGTGATTGCGGATGCCGATGCTATCAAAGCCGCCGAGCATTTGAAGTTTGTGAAAAAAGTGCACTACCTGGGCCCGCATTTAAAATTCAGAAACCCGGCAAACAGACCCGCCAAACAAAGAAAATCATTGAGTAGCTACCCCACTCCCGGGGGCAATGAAAACCCGATGGGTTATGCCACCCTGCAAAATGGATTACTGAACATTCCAGGATTATACCACACAGGGCACCGTGGTCATAACATTTGGATTGCAGTGATGGACGGTGGATTTACCAATGTCGACACGATCCCTTTGTTCGACAGCATAGCACTGCAAGGCAGATTGTATGCAGGTTGGGATTTTGTTGAACGCGATCATGGTTTGTTTGAAGCCGCTGGTCATGGCACTTCTGTTTTATCTGTGATGGCCTCTAACTTGCCTGGATTCTTTGTTGGCACAGCGCCGGATGCCACTTATTTTTTGCTCAAAACAGAAGATACCGGCGGGGAATTTCCTATTGAAGAAGTAAATTGGGTGGCCGGCGCAGAATGGGCCGACAGCGTGGGAGTAGATATTATCAACGCATCGCTGGGATATACGCAGTTCAATGACACTTCGTTGGGCCACCGGTATTGGGAACTCGATGGAAAAACAGCAATCGCATCAAAAGGCGCCGTATATGCAGTTGCCAAAGGCATGATTGTTTGTAACAGCGCCGGAAACGAAGGCGATGGCGCCTGGAAACATATCGGCGCCCCTGCCGATGCCTCTGGTTTGATTGCGGTTGGCGCCACGGATAATGATGGGTTAAAAGCCGGGTTCAGTTCATTCGGGCCTACCGCCGACGGGCGGGTCAAGCCCGATCTGGTGGCGCCGGGTGAAACCGTAGTCGTTGCCGGAAATACAGGTCTGGATCTGGGCGTTTCCAGCGGCACATCCCTGGCTTCACCAATTTTAGCCGGCGCATTTGCTGCCCTTTGGAGCGCCGTGCCGGATAAAACAGCCCAGGAGGTCATCCAGGCTGTTTTTAACAGTGCCGACCAAAATCAAAACCCCGACAACCAGCGCGGCTATGGTATGCCTGATATGATAGGAGCTTGGCTGGAGTTGGAACATTTCAACGTAGATGGAATTCCATATAGCTTCGATCAATTCAACCGCACGCTCAAGGTGCTGGCGATTCCAGGACAGGCAAGTGTTTCAGACCATTTTGAAATTTACGACCTGAAAGGAAACTTGCAGGAAATTGAAAAAATATCCTGGAATGCACATGCTGTATCTACACTTCAAATACGTTTGAGCAGTACCTACCTACCCGGATTACACGTCCTTCGAATTTGCAATGGTCAGACATGCAGGCAACAATTGATATCGTTTGGTAATTGACGTCAGCTAACATGCAACCAGGAGGAATAATTTTTGAAATCCCGATTTTTTTTGCCCCCACTACCCTACCTTTCGACCCTGGTTTAACTTGTAAATCTGGTTTACATCTCAATCCTTCCGATTTTTAACAACATCATTTTTATGAAACAAATGTTCAATCTAATTTTCGTGGCGCTCATCGGCATTGGGCTAAGTTCATGTGTAACAAAGAAAAAATACACAGCACTAAAAACGCAACTCACCAGCACACAGGCTGAATTATCCGCTGCAAACAAAGACCTTGGTAAATGCGGACAAAGCCTCAACGAATACATGAATAAACTTGCTTTGTGCGAACAGGATAAATCCAACGCTCAAACAGAAAGTCGCTTGCGTGATGAACAGATTCAGTTTCTGAAATCTCAATTGAGCGATTGCCAGTCGATGCGCGACAAACAGCTTTCCCAGGCTGAGGATTTGACCAAACTCAATAAATCAGCTAATGACAATATCCGTGAAACGTTAACCCAACTGGAGAAAAAAGATAAGTACATTCACTTGCTCCAAAATGCGAAAACCAGAGCGGATTCGATCAACCTGGCTTTGGCTGTAAACCTGACTACCATGCTGCGGGATGGCATTGCTGACAAGGACATTGAAATTAAAGTCGACAAAACGGTGGTATTTGTCAACTTGTCGGACAAAATGTTATACCAAAGTGGCAGCTCCAACCTGACCTCCCGTGCGCAGGAAGTGCTAGGCAAAATTGCACAGATCGTAAAATCACGCCCTGATCTAGAAGTGATGGTGGAAGGTTACACCGACAATGTGCCGATCAAAAACAATTGCATCGACGACAACTGGGATCTTAGCGTAAAACGCGCCACTTCGGTCGTCCGTGCGCTTCAAACACAGTATAAAATCGATCCAAACCGCCTGATTGCTGCCGGACGGGGAGAATACAACACACTCGCCTCCAACGACACAGAAGAAGGCAGATCCATCAACCGCCGGACGCGCATCATCATCCTGCCGAAATTGGATCAGTTTTATGATTTGCTCGATCCAAGCAAGGCTCCTAAAAAATAAGGTATTCAATCACGTTCAGGTTAGGTTTTGGCATTTGCCAACACATAGTAATGGAGTGGAATGCCGGTTTAATTATACCGTCATTCCACTCAACCTACCATGAAAATTTATTTTGCCCTACCATGTCTAACAACCCATCCCACCAAACTGCTCATTCATCACTCCTAATAAGTCAGGACAGCCTGTTTACCCACATTCGCCACACCGAGTTTAACAGGCTTGATCAACACGGACACACTTACCTGGATTTTACAGGAGGGAATCTTTATCCGGAAAAGGCATTGTTGCAACATCAGAATCTGTTGCGCTCTGAAATATTAGGAAATCCACACTCCACCAATCCAGCCTCTCTTTTATCAACCACGTTGGTGGAGTCTGCCCGGGCTAAAGTGCTTGATTTCTTTCGCGCTGAAGATTATTTCTGTATATTCACTCAAAATGCAACCGGTGCACTCAAAATCGTTGGCGAATGTTATCCTTTTGACCAACAGAGTTATTTCCTCGCTTTAGCCGACAACCACAATTCTGTAAATGGCATCCGAGAATTTTGCCTCCATAAAGGTGGTCGGTACGAGTATTGTCCGATCCATTATGAAGATTTGGGGATTGATCATGAAAAACTGGAAGAGTTACTAGCAGCTCAACCTGATAGTACCCATAAATTATTTGCATTCCCTGCCCAATCCAATGTTTCAGGTGTTAAACATGACCTGAAATGGATAGCAACAGCACAGGATGCAGGTTGGGATGTCCTGCTCGATGCCGCCGCCTTTGTACCTACATCACGCCTGGATCTTAGCGTACACAAGCCTGATTTCGTATCGATTTCATTTTACAAAATATTCGGCTATCCAACAGGAATTGGTTGCTTGTTGGTAAAAAAATCAAAATTTGAGAAACTACAAAAACCCTGGTTTGCCGGCGGAACGGTTACACTGGTTTCTGTGGCAACACCAAATCATTACCTCGCCAACAACCACGAAAGGTTTGAGGATGGAACATTGAATTACCTGGATATCCCGGCAATAAAAACTGGGTTAGAGTTTATTGAAACAATTGGAATCGAACGGATTACGGAGCGAGTAAGCCAGTTAATTAATTACCTTTATGAAAAATTGAAGCATCTGACGTATCCGGATGGAAGACCCAAAGTGCGGATTTTTGGCCCGGAAGATCGCTCTCGGGCGGGTGGAACGCTGATCATGAACTTTTACGACCCAAACGGAGAGCGGATTCCATTTGAAGAAGTTGAACAAAGAGCCAACGCGCTGAAAATTTCCATTCGCTCCGGCTGTTTTTGCAATCCAGGTATCGATGAAGTTAACAATTGCATTACCGGCCCAGCATTGTCTGCTTATTTTTCGAGCCGTAACAAAGGGGATTACAAGGATATGATGGCATTTTTGGGAATTATGCGAGGCGCCACAAGGGTGTCGGTTGGTATTGCTACCAACCAAAAGGATCTCGACAACTTTATTGAGTTTGTCGAACGTTTGCAATGATCATTCAGGTTTAGCCTTCAATTGCGTGAATACCCGGCAACTCCTTGCCTTCCAGGAATTCGAGCATAGCGCCTCCCCCGGTGCTGACAAACGACACTTTTTTAGCCAATTTGAGTTGATTGACAGCGGCAACTGAATCGCCTCCTCCGACCATCGTAAATGCGCCTTTTTTGGTTGCTGCAGCACAAGCTTTTGCCACCACCTTCGTGCCGTTAGCAAATGCCGGCATTTCAAAAACCCCCATCGGTCCGTTCCAAATAACCGTTTGGCTTTTTTTGATCACAGAAGCAAAGGCGCGGGCTGCAACAGGGCCGATGTCGAGGCCCATCCAGCCATCAGGTATTTGATTGCTTGGACACACATTCGTCGCGGCGTCGGCGGCAAACTTATCCGCACAAACAGAGTCCTTCGGAAGCAATACCTTAACTCCGGCTGCTTTGGCTTTTTTGAGAAACTCTTTGGCAATATTGAGTTTATCTGCTTCTACCAATGAATTACCTACTGCGCCTTTTTTAGCCAGGAAAAACGTATAAGCCATCGCTCCGCCAATCAGGATATTATCAGCATAATCGAGGAATTTCTCCAACAACATGATTTTGTCGCTGACTTTGGAGCCGCCCGTCACACAAGTAACCGGTTTGGCGGGATTTTTCATAGCCCGGGTTGCGTTTTCAATTTCCCGTTCCATCAGGAAACCGAAGGTCTTGTGGTTTTTATCGAAGTAATTAGCAACGATCGTCGTGCTGGCATGGGCGCGGTGGGCTGTGCCAAAAGCATCATTCACATAAATATCACCCAAAACTGCCAGTTTTTGAGCAAATGCTGCATCCCCTTTTTCCTCTTCAGGATAAAAACGGGTGTTTTCCAATAACAAAACCTCACCGGGTTTCAGGGCAGCCGCTTTTTTTACAGCCTGCTTTCCCACACAATCATCGACGAAATATACCTTGGCTTTCAACTTTTTTTTCAGGTGTTTTACCAGGTGGTTCAGGGTGAACTTTTCCCGGTTGATCGAGCCGTCGGCATTTAGTTTTTCCAAAGGCCGCCCCAGATGCGACATCAAAATAGCAGAACCTCCCTGATCCAGGATGTGTCGAATGGTAGGAATTGCTTCACGAATGCGTGTATCGTCGGTGATTTGATACGATTTATCAAGTGGAACGTTAAAATCGACGCGAATGAGGGCTTTTTTGCCTTGGAAATTTAGTTTCATAACCAGAAATCCGGGTTTTATATTTTAAAGGTATGCTGTAAAAACAGCAAATTCCCGGCAATATCCTGATTTTATCAGAATACGTACCGGGAATTTGAATAGTTGCTAATTATACGCTGGCAGCCAACTGGGCCAAACGAGCGGAGTAACCGGCTTCATTATCGTACCAACCCACGATGCGGCATGTATTTCCGTTTACTTGTGTCAGTTCGGAATCAAAAATAACGGAGTGTGTATTACCAACAATATCGCTTGAAACGATCGGCTCATCGTTGTATTCCAGAATGCCTTTGAGATGTCCGTCTGCAGCTGCTTTAAACACGGCATTGATCTCTTCCACGCTTGCCGCTTTGCGAAGGGTGCAAACGCAATCGGTAATTGAGCCGGTCGCCACAGGCACACGCATGGAATGCGCTTCGATTTTGCCTTTCAAGTGCGGCGCAACCAGAATTACCGCTTTTGCAGCACCGGTGCTGGTAGGCACGATGTTTTGAGCTGCATTCCTTGCTCGACGCAGGTCGCGGTGCGGGCCGTCTTGTAAATTTTGATCGGCCGTGTATGCATGGATGGTATTCATGAACATTTGTTCCACGCCAAATGCCTTATCAAGAACCAAAATCATTGGAACCAGGCAGTTGGTGGTACAAGAGGCATTCGACAAAATAGTGTCGCTGTCTTTGATATTATCTGCGTTAGCGCCCAATACGAAGGTCGGCACGTCATCACCTTTGGGAGGAGCGGAAAGTACAACGCGTTTTGCACCGGCTTGCAGGTGCAAACCTGCTTTTTCCCGATCAAGGAAAATGCCCGTACACTCGAGTACGACATCGATTGCCATGTCTTTCCAGGGCAATTCTGCCGGATTTTTGATAGCCAACCCAGCAATTTTATGACCGTTCACCGTGATAGAATTTTCGTCTGCAGAAACAGTTCCGTCGAACTTTCCATGCATCGTATCATATTTCAGCAAGTGTGCCAGCGTTTGGTTATCTGTCAGGTCATTTATTGCTACAACTTCCACGTTGGGATTTTTAACGAGGTTGCGCAAGGTCAGTCGACCGATGCGGCCGAAGCCGTTGATGGCAATGCGTTTTTTAGCCATTGGTATCGTTATGATGTTTTGTTTACGAATAGAACAAGTGACAAAGGTAAATATTCCAAAATTCAATCCCAAGAATCGATTTCAAACAATATTCAGCAAACGGAGTATCAAAAACCTGATAATTTTGAAAAAAAAGGCGAAAGCCGTCTTCAACAAAATTATAGTTTGCTATAACTCAAAAAACCTAAAAGATGAGGCGGAAAAAAATGTTGTAGTTTTCACCTTATTGACATTTCAGGCTTGTTTATCAATTACAAAAGCCCGGTACTCTAATTACATTTGTCAGTACCGGGCTTCTCCTGAAAACACATTGATTATTCCACTTTAATCCGAATCCCCTTAGAATGGCTGGTGAATTCCGGCGCATACATACACTGCATGGTGGTGATGCCATTACTCATGTTGCCTCGGTTCGACACCACCAACGGATATTCGAATACAAATGTTCCTCGCGGCAGATAATCAATGAAAAAGTGCGTCGCCAGGTCTTTGGTACTTTCATAATAGCCCAAACCGCCCTGATATCGGTATCCGCTTAACACATTAACGGGCTCGAGGCCGGCTGCGCGCATGTCTTTCAAATGTACAAATTCCATGGGGCGATCCACCCGGATTTCAATACGTACTTTAACTTTATCACCACGGTGCAAAGCTTGCCCTTCTGCAATAGGCTTTAACACTGGGCCTGCGGCCGAGTTTTCTTCCAGGAACAATTGTTTAACGATCGTCAGCGGCGTTTTTTTGAAGTCCCTGATCTTGTCCAGGTCTTCAAAATATTGCCAGTAAGCGGCGCCCCAAACGATGTTGCTGTTCGGGTTTTCGACTTTAATTTCAGCCCATGACGGCTCAACCTGAGCGCCCGTCCAACTTTGTTTAAAATAGCCCGTTCCTGCTTCGTATTCATTGACTTTCAACGGTTTGCCCGACATGCTAACTTGCACGGGTTTGGTATTCTCCAGCCAGTTTTCGCCAAACAACAACAAGGCATAAGCGGCTTCCGCGGTTGCTTTGGTGCTTTCCCAGCGGTTAGTCTGTTTGTTCTTCAAAAGCCAGATACGCAGGTTTTCTACTGCCGCGGCGTCGTTGGCCACTTCGCCGAAAACTTCCACCATCAAAGCCTGGGTTTCGATGGGCAACTGATACCAGTAAAAGCCCCATTGAGCAGGCCAATACATACCGAGTTCTTCTTTAAGCGTCGCACGCTCGCGCAAGCTGGCGGTTATTTTCTGGGCGGTTGTTTTATTTCCCCAGCGATGCAAGGCCAGGGCAAGCATTCCTTCCTGGTAAAGACCTTTTCCCAACCAATATTTATCAGCTTGACCCAGGTAATAACTCACCTCTTTTGACGGACGGTCGAGCGGAGAAAACGAACGGAGGTACAAATACTGGATTGACATACCGTCAAGATGGTCGTCTTCCAGTTTGATTTGGCCTTTTTGGGCCAGTTTTTCCAGCTCAGCATATTGTTTTTTCAATTGTTCATCGCAAAAGCCCAGGGCTTTGTCCAGCATGTTGGAAACGCCCTTGTCTTTTTTAAAGTCGACCGCTCCCAATTTTTGAAGGTGCATCAGTCCGGTAGCGATATATTGGGTAATATACCAGGAAGGTGCGCTTCCCGGGAACCATGCCCAACCACCATTGCCTTGCTGGCGTTCCTGCAGAATTCGGAGCGCTTTTTCCTGCTCGTTGGCCATGCGGTTCAGGTCGAATAACAAGGCAATATTTTTCCGTTGTTGTTCCTCACTTTGTGCGTCGAGTACCCACGGGGTTTCTTCCAGGAGTGCATATTTCAACTCCTGATTTTTACTCAGGTTCGATAACATGGCATCCGTTCCTTGCCAGCGATCGAACACCCTTTTGATCTGCGGCATTTTATTTACCACGCTGGATGCAAGAGTGTTGGCATAATAGCGACTGAAAATCTGTTCCGAACATTCGTGCGGATATTCCATCAAATAGGGCAACGACTGCACGACATACCAGGCCGGATTACTGGTAAATTCGAGGGTATAATTGTGAGTCAACAGTGAAGTACTTGTCCCACCTTGTTTAAAATTCTCAAATACAAACTTCTTAGTCTGATTGCCTCTCAATGATATCGGCATGGTTTCCGTAACGAGCATGCGGTTGCTGACCACGGGAATGGTGCTTTCTTCTCCATCGCGAAACGCCTTCCCGTCAGCAAAAATCTGCCAGGTAACAGCGCCGTTGTAATTTTCAGGCACCTTAAAGCGCCAGGAAACCGCTGCCGATTGGCCGGGCAATACACTGAAGCGGGCGATTCGGTTGTTCGGTGCAAGTCCGAACATCTTTTCCACGGATTGAAGTGTAGCGGCATCCAGTAAGTTCAGCGAAGCAGTGCCTTCGAGTTTTTCCTGCGACAGGTTGCTCACCTTGGCTGAGAACTCCATTTCATCCCCTTCCCGAAGGAAACGCGGCGGATTGGCAATCACCATCAATTCTTTTTGCGTAACCACTTCCTTCACAGCTACAGCCTGCTTAAGGTCTTGGGTGTGTGCGTACGTGAGCAGTTTCCACCTGGTGAGCGCTTCATTCATGGTAAATTTCAGGATCACGTTCCCATCGGCATCGGTATGTAAATCAGGAAAGAAGAACACCGTTTCATTCAAGTTCCTGCGTATGGAAGCCGGGTAAGCCGGCTTTTCCGCTTCTTCTTTTTCCGCCGGTTTGCCCGCGCTTTCTTCTGAAATCGCCATACTTGCGTCCATAAATTGCTCATCAGCAGGCGCCGCAGGCTGAGATTTCATCATCAATGGCTCTCCACCTGCAGCACGAGACATCATGGGTCGGCCGGGTGCATAATTCATCCACAATGGAAACAAAAACCAGTTCACTTCAGGGTAGATGCGGTATGGCACATCAAAATCAGGTCGCTCAACCAGCACCATTCCTGTTTCAGCCTGGTATCCTTCAGGTTGAACGACAAAGATTTTTGCATTTCGATAAGGGTAGCCCAGTTCGCTCCAGTTGTGAGGTTTAAATGCATCCAGCGAAGCATCGTACATAGCGGCCGTCAGTTCTGCGGCCACCTTTTCTTTTTTCGGGCCGCTGATTTTGATGCGCCATTCTTCTTTTTGTCCGGGCGACAATTTATCCCGGAACGTTTCAAAGCTGATTTGCAATTGTTTATTGCTCCAGGGCACCGCAATTTGGTTGCTCAACGCATAAAACCGGTTGTTTTTTATAGCAAAACAGACATACGGAATCCCTCCCCGATCCGATTCTTTGACAGGAAATTCAATGCTTTGGCTGGCCTCGTTTGCCTTCACCCAACGCATATCCTGCATCGTCCCGTCATTATCGCGGGCAAAGAAAAAATGCAGGTTGGCTGGTTTGCCACCCATCAGGATTTTAGCGGTTTGGCCCGGCTCTACGGATGCTTGAACGGCTTGTGCGAAGGGCGCTTCAAAACGGGATTTTTCATCATAAACCCGTACTACTTTTTGAATCTCAATTTCCTCTCCATAACTATCCTTGGTGGTCAATTTCAGGATATACCATCCAGGTTGCGTTTTGCCCTCATGCAAATCGACGGTTTTTTGGGTGGCCGTATTGAATCTAATGGTGCGTGTAAAATCCTGTCTGCCCCATTTTTCCGGTTCATCCTCGTCTTTCCAGGCAAAATCAGGGAACATACGTTGGAAATCAGTCTGGGCAATGGTGGTAATATCCGGCCTGTTCCAGTAGCGGCTCACATAAAACTGCTTGGGTTCGACCAAACGTTGCATCGTAATTTGACCTTCAGCTGCCTGAGCTTGGCCCGACATATTGGAGGTGCCCAACTCAATTTTTCGCATGGTTTCAATATCCGCCTCATTGGAAAGCGCCCAATTCACCTGTAATGCCGCATAACCTGCGCTGACCTGTGCAGTGGTGCTGCGTGTTTCACCGGTAATATCAGTGACATCGATATAAACCTGATAATCAAACACCGGTTGATCTTTTTTCTTGATCTTCAAATCAGGAATTGCCTGAAATTCAATCTTGTAGGCTCCATCTGCGTCCGTTGTTGTGGTGCCACTGGTAATTTCCTGGGCAGGACTTGCCGGCATCGGAGGCCATATCCAGCGGCGGTAAAAATCGTAGAATGGGAACCGAGCTTCGCGCACCACCCTGTAACGTACCTGGGCCCCATCAACGGCATTGCCGGCGTAGTTTTTCGCTTCACCGGAAAGGTTTATTTTTTCATTCAACCGGTAGGAACCTTCCACAGGTTTGGTGGTTACTTCAAACCTTGGTCGTTTATATTCTTCTACCTGAACTTGTGCCATGCCATTTCCTCCCTCTCTGGCTACGATGGTCATGGCGCCCATCAGTCCGGTAGATGGCGCTGTGAAGGCTCCATTAAACGTACCGTATTCGTTGGATTTTAGCCTTAACTCGCCCTTTTTCTGACCATTCGCATCATTGAATTGTACCGTAACATATTGGTTGGCGATAATTTCCGGAATGCCGTTAGAAGTTTTTTCAAATAACAACCCTTTAAAATAGATCGATTGACCAGGGCGGTACAAAGATCGATCTGTAAAAAAGTGAACATACTGGTAAACCCTGTCGTTGCTGCGCTGGATGTAATTGTACGACTGACCAATCCAAAGTGAATCTTTCCCTAAAGAGGCCCGCACCATCAGGTATTGGTTGTCGGGGCTTTTGAAACGCGAAACCCCGTTTTGATCGGTGGTGCCGGATCCTGCGTGAATCGTTTTTCTTCGTCCGGAATTATAATCATACGTGTAATAATCCATTTTGACATTCGCCAGTGGAGCCCCTTCGCGCCGGTCGGTTACAATATGTACAATTTTACCGTTTTCATTAATTGGCGCGCCTGACAGATTCGATACAAAGAAATTGGCAAAAGCAATTGGCCCTTTGGTTCGGTCAAAAGCAGGATTATCCGAAATTAACAGCCAATAACTGCCGAATGGCAATGGGTTTACAGCCAGTTCGGTGGTATGTTGCTGGTAATCACCGGGGTTTTGCACGGCCCATTCACGCGTTTGAATGGGTTTTTCGGCCAACAAGCGATCATAAAGTCCATCGTTATCCACCTCAAAATCATTGGAGATGTGGGAGGGTACTACCCGCACAAATACTTTGTCCAGGTTGGCATATTGAATGGACGTCAGAATGTGCTGATCCGGCAGATTAACCTTTTCCACGTTGAGCACGATGGAGCTTGATTTGATTTCTGCCAGCAGTTGTTCGCATTGTTTGGTACCGTAAGCATT